>JAILON010000081.1 GCA_024690865.1 Treponema sp.
CTGAAGCCGATCACGCGGCCACCACGGGAGGAGGCCTGCTTCTCCTCCTGGATCTTCAGCAGCTCGCCGACGATGAAGTCCGCGGTCATGTCTTTTTCATTCATGAAGCGGATCTTGCCCGCGAGCACACCGAAGTCGCCGGGCGTGACCGTACCGCAGCGGTCCAGGTCGCGCAGCTGATTCTCCGTGAACGTGCAGGCGGGGAAATAGCCCCGCAGCAGGCTGCGTATACCCTCGCATGACAGCGGCTTGAATTCCACGATTATGTGGAACCTTCGGTTCATCGCGGGGTCCATGATCTTCTTCAGGTTCGTCGTGAAGACGAGGATCCCGTCAAACTCCTCCATCTGGGTCAGGAACTCGTTCACCTGGGTCCGCTCCCAGCTCTGCACCGCCTTGCTGCGGTCGGCGAAGAAGCTGTCGGCCTCGTCGAACAGGAGGATGCTCCCGGTCCGCTCCGCCTCCTCGAACGCGTCCCGGATGTTCTTTTCGCTCTGGCCAACATACATGCCCAGGATGTCGGAGGCCCGCTTGAGCAGGATCTTCTTTCCCAGCGACTGCGCGATGTAGCGGGCGAACTCCGTCTTTCCCGTCCCGCTCACCCCGTAGAAGAGCATCCGGATTCCGTTCTCGCCCTTCTTGGCCCGGTGGGTCTTCGCCGCCTGCTCCGCGAACTTCTGGGCGTTCTTGATCATGCGGACGATCCTGTCGGGCTGCTCGCTCGTGTTGAGCACGTCAAGCCTGTAGCTGGAGGACACCTCCTCCCTCATGCGGGCCTTTCCGTTTATGAGCTGGGAGTTCTCCTTCAGGACCGACTGGACGCAGTCGAGCAGCTCGTCCTTAGGGGAGCCCTTGAGGCAGCGGATCGTCTTGGCGACGTTCTCGACCGACGCGCCCGTGACGCTGTAGCGCTCCATCAGGTCCAGGATCTTCCCGGTCAGCTCCTGAGGCAACCCCAGCGGCTCCAGCTTGCTGGCGGAGATGGACCTGAGCTGCCCGCTGGTCATCGACTCGAAGCGGTAGGAGTAGGTGAAGCGGCGAAGGGTGCTCTCGTCCATCTGCGAAATGCTGTTCACGATCCAGATTATCTTGTTCTGGGTCAGCTCCAGCATCTTGTTCACGACGCCCTTGGTCTTGGACGGGCCAGCCCCGCCGGACGGCAAGAAGGACATCGTCTGCAGGATCTTGTCCGCCTCGTCGATGATGATCACCGCATCCTTCTGGCAAGTGGAAAGCAGGCAGTTGAGCCGATTGAATACGACCATGCCGTTCTCAGCCAGCTCGCTCTCGTTCTTGAAGATGAGCACCTTCCTGCCCGACTCGTGCGAGAGTGTCCTCGCCAGCTGGGTCTTGCCGGTGCCGGGCTTGCCGTGCAGCAGGATGGAGACGGGCTCGTCGCTTTCCAGCAGGCGGCGCATGATCTTCACCGAATTCCCGTCCACGTTGAAGGACCCCACGTCATAGCAGGTCTGGGCGTCCTCCACCTTCACTAGGTCAGAGAAGAAGGGATGCATGGACTGGGACTCGACGCATTCCTGGAAATCCCTTTCGATGAAGCCATCATTGGACAGCAGGCCCATCATGCGCAGCCGCCCCTTCTCACTAACAAGCCCCTTGTACATTCCATCGCTCATCCCGAGGATTGTCTGGAACACTTCATGTATCTGGGGGGTATACAGCTCCGAGGTGAACGCCCTTTTGATGGACCTGCATGAGAGCACGCGGTAATGGAGCGTGAGGACACGGGCCTCGTCATCGGTGAGCGCGACATGGACTTGACGGCAAAGTCCAGCTCGCCCGTGTCCTCCAGGACCTTTTTGATCTGATCATTTCTGGGCATGCAGAACTTCTTGATAATCTTCATGAGTCTTTCCATAACCCCATTCCCAGTGGTGCTGACCAGGAAGCGGAAAAGATTCACGTTCATAGTGGTGAATGTGAAATCGTCGCCCAGCCAGCGCTCAACACGGGAATCCTCCTTATATGCAACCGGGATGTTGGAATAGCCGATGCAGCTCGGCTCGCCATCGTCATCCTTGCACGTGACCGGACGGAGTTCACCACACTTGGCAGCCATGTGGACGGCATCCTGCAGGTAGGCGGAAAGAGGCTCCTGGATGGACAGTGCCTCGGCGAGGTCCAGGAAAGCCTTTACGACATCGGAATCAAGGCCAGAAACGTCTTCAGTTTTCATAGTCCAGTCCAGCAACGCATGCAGATAGAATGCCATCATCCGGCACTCCTTCACGCTCTTGAACTTCATGCTTCCCCCCATGTACGCGTTGTTCCTGCGACCTTTTCTTACCATAATGATCCCCCTGAAATGACAATTGTTTTCACGAACAATAACCTCTAAAAAATGCGCTTCGTTCGTTTTTTAGAGGTTCCCAAAAGCAATTCCTTACATACTGTACGCAGCAGCATTGTCAAATAGTGACAACGCCGCAGAAAACCACATCAAGCGACGTATCCATCCAGCCATTGAATCTGCCGCAGGTGGCCAAGAGCCGCACATTCAATCTGGCGGATCCGTTCCTTTGACCGTCCAAAGATTGTCGCAATCTCCTGCAGGGTCTTGCCCCCGTCGCCATCAAGTCCGTAGCGAAGGCGCAGGACCTTTGACTCCTTTGGACTCAAGGTGTCGAGCGCTCTGGCGATATCTTCTTTCATAATACTGTTGATTGCGACCTCATCTGGAGGCAAAGACTCCTCGTCCTTGAAGAAAACGTCGCCCTTTGACTTTGAATCGTTGTCCTGTGACGTTACAGGACAATCCAAGCTCAACAGATCGCGAGACATATCCAGCAGCTTTCGGATACGCGCAGGAGACTTGTCCATAAGGAGTCCTATTTCTTCAATCTCCTGCTCCTCGCTCATATCGCCCATCTCGCTATGAAGCATTGCCCTTGCCTTTTTTATTTGAAGAAGCTCAAATTCTTTGTTGAGTGGCAGGCGAATGGCCCGGCCCCTATCGCCTAAGGCCTTGCAGATTGACTGTTTGATCCACCAGACAGCAAACGTGATGAGACGGTTGCCCCGAGAGGCATCAAAATTCTCAACAGCAGTCATGAGGCCTATGTTGCCCTCGCTCACCAGATCTTCCATAGCCATGCCGGATTTTTGGAACCTCTTTGCAACAGTGACGACAAAGCGAAGATTCGCCTTTACCAGCTTGTCCTTTGCCCATTTGTCGCCAGAACGGGCCTTCTGAGCTAGCTCAATTTCCTCCTCCCTGCTCAAGAGGGGAATACGGCTGATGTCCTTCAAATACAATTCAAAATTGCTCATGTCAAATCTCCTTTTTTCAGGAACTGATTCTTTACAGATAAAATACGCGGCCGCCTTGTCAAATAGTGACAACGACAGTGAGAATTTGAAAAAAAGCAAGATAAATTCGTTCCCAGCCGGACAAACATGACAGGACGGATTTACCGGTGGGATGGATTCGAGACCCGCCGGTAAACATATACTGCCAGCCCAAGCGCCGGAAGCACCCTGCCTGCGGGCGGCAGAGGCATCCTCCGGCAGGGCCGGCCAGACCTTACCGCGGGGCCACAAGGGTTTTGAAGACGTTTCTCCTCTCGATGTGCTTCCTCTTGCACCATTCGGCATAGGCCTCGAAGGCCTCGCCCGTAAGCTCCGTGTTGTGCGGGCCGAATGCCTGCCGTATGGTAAAATCGGGCGTCACCTCTATGCAGATCTTGTATTTGTTCTTGTGCATCGCATAGACAAT
>JAILON010000152.1 GCA_024690865.1 Treponema sp.
GGTATCTTGGTCCAGCTGCCGTCCTTCATCGCTTTCTGCGTGAACAGGTAGATGTAGTTGTCCAGCGACAGCCCCTTGGGGTCCGGGTTCAGGTTCAGGCCGTAGCGCATCAGCTCCTGGCCGGGACGGAAGGAGGCGAGGAATGCCGCCAGCAGGGGGTAAAGGATAAGGAGGCTCAAAACGATGAACAGGAGCATGGAGAAGGTTGTGAGCAACGTGCTTTCCGTCCGTATGCTTCCATGCCTGCCCGATGCCTGCGCGGCTATTGTTTTGTTCTCGGATTTTTCTGCCATGACTACTGCTCCTTCTTGAAAGTCCCGCTGATCGTAAGCTGGATAAAGTTGATGGTAAGCGCGATGACCAGAAGTACGATTCCTACCGCACTGGCGTATCCCATCTGGTTGCGCTCAATTCCGCGCCGGTAGAGGTACCCGACGATTGTAAGACCGATGTTCTTGGGGGAGGCGTTTCCACCCCACATCATGTAACTCTCAAGGAACATCGCGAGTCCCGCGTAGATGCTTATCGTGAGGACGTAAATCCAGGTCGGCTTGAGCAGGGGCAGGGTTATCAGGCGGAACTTCTGCCAGCGGGTCGCCCCGTCTATGTCGGCGGCCTCGTAGAGGGAGTCGTCTATCCCCTGCAGTCCGGACAGGAAGTAGAGCATGTTCACGCCCGTCCACCGCCAGCAGCAGAGCAGGACCATGGCGAACCAGCCGGTCGCGTAGCCCTTGAGCCATTTTATCGAGGGGTAGCCGAAGGCATGGAGCAGCTGGTTTGCGGTGGACCCGTCCAGCTCGCTGAACATGAAGCCGAATATCATTCCCGCAACGGCAACCGAAGTCAGCGCGGGTATATAGAGAATCGCCTTGAATGTCGTCTTTCCCTTCAGGAACGCGCTGTTCAGGATGCTCGCAAAGAGCATGGGGAAAGGAATCAGCAGGGCGCAGGTAAGTACCGTGTAAAGGAAACTGTTTTTTATCGCCAGATGGAAGGTCTTGTCCTTCAGAAGCTTCGTGTAATTCTCAAGCCCGATCCATTTCACCTGCCCCGGAAGGATACTCTGGAAGCTCATCAGGATGGAGCTGATGAAAGGATATATCCAGAACACCAGAAACGTGATGATGAAAGGCAGGACAAAGACGTAGGGGGCGACCTTCCACGAGTATACGAAACTAGAAATCTTGTTTTTTTTCATCTCAAGTTTACTCCTAACGAAAGAAAACGGGCCGGCAGGAAGCGTGTCTCCAAACCTGTCCGGCCCGCGGTAGCCTTATTGCCGGCGGGCTTCAAGAGCCCCCGGCATACCCGACCCGGTGCAAAACAAGATACGTTTGCGCCGGATCTTCCTGCCTGCCTACTGCTCTATGTCTATCTCGTCCTGCGCGGCCTGGAGCTCGGAGTCAACGTCGGCCCCGTTCTCAAGACAGTTGTTCAGAACGTTCAGGTTAATCTGCTCGTTGATCGTGGAGCTGATGTGCACAGCCTTGATTCCGCCAATCTCGTTCTTTATCTCGTTGAGCGTGTCGAACGGATTGTTGCGGAAGTACTGCACGTACTTGTTGTCCGGGTTGTGCGTGATGGACTTGTCCTGCCAGAGCTCGGTGTTGACCGGGTCGAATCCGAGGATTTCCCAGATGCGCTTCTCGGCGGAAAGCGACAGCTTGGCAAAGACGACGAACTCGGCGGCGAGCTCCTTGTTCTTGGACTGGAGCGAGACGACCGTTCCCGTTCCTCCGATACCGACAGAGCGGGGCTGGCCGGCCTTGTAGGTCGGGCAGGGAGCGACGCCCCAGTTGCCCTTCTGGTCGGGGATGTAGTTCAGGAAGCGGCTCATGTACCAGAGGGCCTTGGGGAATGCGACGACATCCTCCGCGCCGACGGTCTGATAGCCCGCCTCGGTATCAATCTGTCCGCCCGGGGTGACGTAGGCGAAGCCTTCCTGAATCCAGCGCTGCTGCATCTTGATCATGTCGGAGACACCGTTGATGCGGATGTCGGCACGGCCGCTCGCATCGGTCCAGTCCTGCTTGTTCTCTGCCATGGACAGCCAGAGCCAGTCGGTTCCGCCCGTGTCAACGCCGGTGAACTTCTTTCCGGTCGCCTTGGTGTACTTGATTCCGGCCTTCTCAAAGTCGTCCCAGGTCTTTATCGTCTTGTAGTCGATTCCGACGGCCTCAAGGGCCTTGGCGTCATAGTACATGACGGTCGCACCGACGTGGAAGGGAATTCCGTAGTGCTTGCCGTTCGCCCCGTAGATGTCCAGGCGGGACTTGACGACGTTGTTCTTGTAGGACTCGATGTACTTGTCCATCTCGACGAACTGCACGTTGCCCAGCGTAAAGTTGGGGAACTGGCCTATCTCGATGTCGCAGATGTCGGGCGCGCCGGTCCCGGTCTGGTTGGCCATAATCATCTTGTTGTGCATGTCGCCGTAAGGATAGGTGACGAAGGTAATCTGAATCTGCCTGTCGGGGTTGGCCTTGTTCCACTCCTCGAGCATGGCGGCGTAGTGCTGGCTGTGCAGGTCCACGAAGGTCCACAGCTCCAGCTTGGTTCCGTTGGCCGGTCCGACGGTGGAAATAGCGTCGGGCTTTATCTCATCCTCCACCGGGGCAGCAGGCTCCGAAGAAGTCGTGCCAGATGATGCGCTTCCGCTTCCGCCGGCAGCCTTGTCCTTGCCGGAGCAGGCAGCAAACGCACATACCAGCAGGAGCCCCATTCCAAGTGCAAGGACCGAATCTTTAAGCTTTCTTTTCATAGCATAATCCTCCATATCGCTACTAAAACTTTCATACTCTAAAATTATGATACACCGACACAGTGCATTTGTCAAACAAAAAAAATGATAAACAACAAAAAAATATGATATATAAATCGATATGAATCCTTTTCACCATATTTCTTTGGCCATTTTCCTGCAATTTCTGCCAAAAAACCTAACACTTACGATACTATATCATATTTTATTGAAACAAAACACGGTGGAACTGCCTATTGCGGTTCCACCGCATGCCGCTACTGCTTTTTAAAACGCAGGACGTTCCAAGAAGCTTTTTTCAACTGAACCGTAAACAGCCCCGCATCCCCCTGTTCCACCGGGAGCACGACCGGCTTTACGACATCGGGCTGTTCAAGCGAGTTTTTGGCCTCCAAGTCATCTCCCGACAGTTCCGTCCGAAGGAACATCTGCATGGTTCCGAACGACGCAAGGTCCAGCTCGGTCACGCACGCATCCGTACGGCTCGTGTTCAGCACAAACACCGTCAGCTCTCCAGAAGATTCATCGTACACGACGCTGGAAATCACGGCGGGGACTTCCCCGTACTTTTCCGTCAGCTTCTTTTCCGTACGGACAACCGGCGTGAGCACCGTGCCACGCCCGTACACGGATACATCGCGGAACGGCCAATAGATTGCCTGCCGGTACGCCCCCTTGCCGGGCTCCGTAAAGACGGGAGCAATGACATTCACCAGCTGGGCAAGGCAGGCAATCTTCACCCGGTCCGCATGGTTGAGCAACGTGATTGCAAGCCCGCCCACAACCAGGGCATCCAGCAGGGAATAATGGTCTTCCAAGATGCGGGGAGCCTTTTCCCACGGATGCGGCTGCATTTTCTGCTGGTACCAGACGTTCCACTCGTCAAACGACAGGTACATGGTCTTTTTACTCCGCTTGACGGCCTTTACGTAGTCGCACGTGGCACAGGACGTCTTTATGAAATCATCCATATCGAAGAACGAAGCCAGGAAGTCGTCGTCGTTGCCATAGTTCTCATAGTAGCGGTGTATAGATATGTAGTCCACGAGCTCGTAGGTATGCTCAAGCACGGTCCGGTCCCACTCCGGGTACGTGGGCATAGACGTAGTGGCACTGCCGCAGACAACCAGCTTGATGCTGTCGTCCGTCCATTTCATGATTTTGGCAGCCTCGAGCGCCTTCTTCCCGTAATCGTCTGCACTCAGGTGCCCTATCTGCCAGGGGCCGTCCATCTCATTGCCAACGCACCAGGTCTTGATGCCGAAGGGAGCGGAGTGCCCGTTGCGCGCACGGAGGTCGCTCCAATACGTGCCGCCGGGAAAGTTGCAGTACTCCACAAGGTCGCCCGCATCCTGCGGACTGCCGGTCCCCATGTTCACGGCCCCCATTATTCCCGTCCCGGCCTTTTGAGCCCAGTCGTAGAATTCGTCGATGCCGACCTCGTTCGTCTCTATGGTGTGCCAGGCGCGGTCCAGACGCACGGGGCGCCTCTCCCGCGGACCAATACCGTCCCTCCAGTTGTAGCCGGAAAGGAAATTGCCGCCAGGGTAGCGGACGAGCGAAACATGCAAGTCCTTCACCATATTGATGACATCCGTGCGAAAGCCCTGCTCGTCGGCAGAGGGATGCCCCGGTTCGTAGATTCCCGTATACACGGCGCGTCCCAGGTGTTCGATGAACGAACTGAACAGCGCATCATCAACAGTCCCGAGCGCAAAGTCCTTTACAATGCTGATTTTGCATTTCATTGCAAGCCTCCTGTGTTTAACCTCACGAGCATCATTGTAGCACCAGTTTTTTCGGTTTGCAACAAAAAAAATGGATATTTATGTTTTTTTCTTGATTTTAAGTAGAAAACGCACAAAACAAGGGGGTCAATGGCTGTAAAAGCGCTTCAGCATGGCAAAAACGCCCCAAAAACGAATTTAGTATCAAAAAAACATAGTTAATATCAAAATTCACACTTGACAATCAAAACGAGTCGCCTTACCATACAGATACGGCACAAGCGGCACGGCCATGCCAGAACCTACAATCGCCCGCCCCGATGCAGGACATGTGTCCCTTGGACGGACAGCAGCCCTTCGGCACGAATAAAAAGGAGTACAGAGACATGAACATTACGGACATAACGGAACAAGTTGAACGGCAGCCCATCATACGGCAGCGGGCAGACCCCTTCGTCACCCTGCACACGGACGGATACTACTATTTTACGGCATCAGTGCCCGAATACGACCGGATAGAACTGCGGCGGGCATGGTCCCTCAAAGGACTTGCGGAAGCCCAGCCGGTCACGGTGTGGCGGAAGCACGCCTCGGGACCGATGAGCTGGCACATCTGGGCGCCCGAGCTGCACTTTATAGAAGGAAAGTGGTACATCTATTTCGCCGCTGGCCGGGCGGAAGATCCCTGGTGGATCCGCACCTTCGTGCTGGAGAACAGCTCGCCCGACCCCTTCTGCGGCAGCTGGGAGGAAAAGGGGCCGCTCGTACCGGAATGGGATTCCTTCATGCTTGATACGACGGTCTTCGCCAACAGGGGGGCATACTATGCGGTCTGGGCGCAGAAACGCCAGGAGCGCACGGAGAATTCCGCCCTGTACATCGCCAGGATGCAGTCTCCCATAGAGCTTGCGCTGCCGCAGGTCCTGCTCACCGTGCCGGAATACGGCTGGGAATGCAGGGGCTTCCGCGTCAACGAAGGCCCCGCCGTGCTTCAGCGGAACGGGAAAATCTTTCTGACCTACTCGGCGAGTGCGACGGACGCAAGCTACTGCATGGGCATGCTCGTCGCCCAGGACGGGGCGGACCTGCTCAACCCGGCATCCTGGACCAAACTCCCGGAACCGGTCATGGCGAGCGAGGATGGCAGGGGCATCTACGGCCCCGGCCACAACAGCTTCACCACGAGCCGGGACGGAAAGGAGGACTACCTCGTCTACCACGCCCGCCCCTACGCCGACGTGGACCTGGACTTCGCCCTGTACGACCCCAACCGGCACACATGGGTCAGGAGGATCCGCTACGACGGAAAGGGCTACCCCGTATTCCAGCGGGAAGGAGGCATGGCATGAAAAGCAGGAAACTTTTGTCCGGAGGGCTTCTGGCCTGTTCGCTTTCCCTGTGCCTGGCGACCTGCGCAAAGGAGGAAGTTCCAGGCGCAACATTGACGAAGCCCGAACCGATGAGCGGAGAAAGCGTCAAGAACGTCGCCCGCAGGACGGAACTGGACCCGGAGGACATCAAGGACTATTTCCCTGCAAAGGAAGATACCGCGGGCGGGTCGTTCGTCCATGAAAAATACGCAGGCAGCTCGCAGGCCTCGTGGAACTGCCACGACCCGCGTCTGTTCCAGGACCCGGACAGCGGCAGCTTCTACGTGTATTCGACCGGATGGAACAACGGATCCGACCTGCGCTCCTCCGACGACCTCGTGCACTGGACCAAGTACGGGAACTCCCCCCTCTGGGACAGGAGGGACGTCTCGCTGGTCTACCACCACATGCACTGGGACGACGACTTCCTCAAGTGGGTCGGTTACGTGACCAACGACGGGACTTCCTACGGGACCTCGTGGTACAAGCCGACATCCCGTCCCAACAGCTGGGCACCGACGGTCGTCAAGCAGGACGGCAGATACTACATGTTCCACGGCATCATCACCGACAGCCTCTCCTACGCCAGGGGCTTCCACCCGGCGGCGGCGATAACGCTCGCCATTGCGGACAGCCCCGAAGGCCCCTTCATCCCCGCGGCGGAATACGCCCCTGACCTGTACTCCAACTCCACGCTGGTCCGCTACGTCTGGTCCAACAAGTCCGCCCAGAACACGGAGGTGGGCTACTGGGGCAGCTACAACACGGGCGACGCAAGCTGGAACAGGGGCTTCGGGGCAATCGACCCGGAGTTCGTGCTGGATGTCGCGACCGGAAAACTCATGACCTACAAAATCGGCGGCAACGAATGCTACGCCATGACATACGGCTCATGGAAGGGCGGAATTGCCCTGGTCTACGTGGACGCGCGGACATTCAAGCCCGTCGCGGTGACAAGCGGGACTTCGACATTCGACGGAAGGCAATACCGCACGGGCGACGAGATGGACGCACCGCTCGACAGCGTTGCCGGCAACTGCGGGCTTCTTGTTGCGGGCGGCAACGGCGCGGCATACGAAGGGGCACAGCTCATCTACAACAGCAGGACAGGCTGGTACTACATCTTCGTGTCGATGGGCGACCTCACCTTCGAGTACCGGGTGGGCGTAGGACGGAGCAAAAAGATAGGCGGCCCCTATCTGGACACAAGCGGGCAGTCCATGACGTTCGGTTCGATTGCAGAGGCGGAAAAATACCACTCCGTCGGCGGAAAGATAATCGGAGCGGTCCAGCTCAAGGACGAATACGGCTTCATGTCCCCGGGAGGCCAGTCCATCTTCCGCAGCAGGGACGGGAAGATATTCTTCGCCTGCCACACGCGGACAAACTTCAAGGGAACCGGGGACTTCTGCCTGCAAATCCGCCAGATGTTCTTCACGGACGACGGCTGGCCGGTCCTCAACCAGAATGAATACTGGAACGACTATGACGGGGCGGACGAAGTGCTGGCAAAGCTGTCCCCGGACGAAGTCGCGGGCAGGTATGACAGCATACTTACCGTAAGGGGATCCGGCAAGGGCAGCTTCAAGACCGGCACGGTCAAGGTGAACGGCATGCACATGGACGATGCGCGGCCCACGGAATCGAAGGAACTCGTGCTGAATCAGGACGGGACGCTCGGCGGCGAATATGCCGGCGGATGGAAACTCGGCAGGGACGGCCACACGCTCACGCTCACCGTACGGGACAAGGACGGAAACCGGATTGGAACATTCAAGGGCCACGCCCTCAGGGCATACGACTGGGCGCGGAAAGGGCAGGACTGCGAACGCCACACGCTCACATTCACGACCGTGGACGGCACGGAAAGCGGCGAGTATTTCTGGGGAAACAGGAGACGATAGGAGGCGGCGATTGAGCCAGTTGCAAACGTCCGGGCAGCGAAGCCGTACGGACTTCTTGGAACAGGCCCGCCCCCAGAGCCGCTCGCTTTTGCACTGCCCCACAGGGCGTCCCCGCCCCGGAAAGCCGCAGGTTCCCCTGCCCCGCAGGGCCGCCCCCATCCTACACGCGACGGATGTCCTCCAGGCTCGCCCCTGCGCTGGAAATGATGGACTTCAGGTCATCCATCTCTATCCCAGAAGCACGGAGCGTAACCTTGCGCTTCCCCGCATCCTCCACGTCGGCAGTGACGAGCGAAACGATGTTGCCGTTCCGTTCGGCGAGGGTCTTTGCAAACTCACTCAAGGCCCCAGGCTTGTCGCCCATGACGAAAGTGGCCCGCACTCCGGCATGCCTGGTTCCGAACATGCTTATGAAGGCTTTGAACAGATCGCTTTCGGTAACAATGCCAACGACCAGATCGTCCCGCTTGACCACAAGGGATCCTATGTCGTAGTCCAACATCAGGCGGGCGGCCTCCTCCACCGTTTCGTTCTCACTGACGGTGACGACAGGAGAAACCATGACCTTGTTCACCGTCATCTTGTTCAGGAGGTAGCTCAGCTCAAACATATCCAAGGTCGTCGCATCGCTCGGCCCCGAGTTCTTTATATCGTTGCTCGTAATGATTCCAATAAGGCCACCGGCCTTGTCCAACACGGGCAGCTTCGTAATGTCGTTCTTCATCATAAGGTCCTTCGCCTCCGGCAAGGGCCTGTCCCCCTGTATGGTCACGGGATTCTTCGTCATAACGTCTTTCACCAGCATACAATCACCTCCATAGATTCAATAAAACAGATTCAACAAACTCATTTGCTGCAAAAATCAACCGCCCAGATAGGCGGACTTGACAGCCTCGTCCGTAATCAGGTCAGAGGCCCGCCCCTCCTTCGTTATCATGCCCGTCTCAAGTATATAGGCGCGGCTTGCGATTGAAAGGGCCTTGTAGGCATTCTGCTCCACAAGGAGGACGGTGGTCCCCTCCTTGTTTATCTCCTGGACTATCCTAAAGATCTCATCGACAAGAATCGGGGCAAGGCCCATGCTCGGCTCATCCAGAAGCAGGAGGGAAGGCTTGGACATGAGGCTCCTCCCCATCGCAAGCATCTGCTGCTCGCCGCCGGAAAGGGTCGCGGCCTCCTGGCGCTCCCGTTCCTTAAGCCGGGGAAAAAGCCCAAAGACCTTCTCCATGTCCTGCCGTATGCCGGCCTTGTCCGTTCGCGTAAACGCCCCCAACTCCAAATTCTCACGCACACTCATATTTGCAAAGACCCGGCGTCCCTCGGGAACCTGCACGAGGCCCAGCTTCACTATCCTGTCGGCGCCCATCGCGCTTATGTCCTGTCCATTGAACACGACGGACCCGGACGCCTTCTTGATTATGCCGCTCAAGCTGTGCAGGGTCGTGGTCTTGCCCGCCCCGTTGGAACCAATGAGGCTGATTATCTCCCCCTGCTCAACAGAGAAGGAAATTCCCTTGAGTGCCTTTATCGCACCGTAGGAAACCACAAGATCCTTCACTTCCAGCATGCTCATGACGCACCTCCCTTGCCAAAGCCGGAGCCAAGGTAGGCCTTGACCACGTCCTCGTTGCCTTGGATTTCCTCCGGAACCCCGCTCGCTATGACCCGGCCGTAATTCAGGACCATCAGCCGCTCGCAGATGCCCATGACGAGCTTCATGTCATGCTCAATCAGCAGGATGGTCAAGTTGAACTCCTTGCGGATGAACGAGATGAGGTCCATCAGCTCGCCAGTCTCCTGCCCGTTCATGCCGGCCGCAGGTTCGTCCAAAAGGAGGAGCTTGGGGTCGCTGGCCAGGGCACGGCATATTTCCAGCTTGCGCTGCTCGCCGTACGGCAGGTTGCGTGCAAGCTCGTCCTTCAAGTGGTCTATGTGGAACAGGGACAGCAGCCGCCCCGCCTTTTCCTTCATCATCTTCTCGTCCTGCCGGAAGCGCGGCGTGCGCAGCTCCACGTCAAGGGGAGAGACCATCCGCTTCTGGTGCAGGGCGACCTTCACGTTGTCCTCCACAGTCATGGAACCGAACAGGCGTATGTTCTGGAAAGTCCGGGCGATTCCGATGCGGTTCAGCTGGGCAGGGCTTTTTCCGCTTATGACGGAAAGCCTGCCGTCCCTGTCCACAAACGTGATGGTCCCTTCGGTAGGCCGGTAGACGCCGGAAAGCATGTTGAACACCGTCGTCTTGCCCGCCCCGTTCGGTCCGATGAGCCCGATAAGCTCACCGGCGTACAGGTCCAGGCTGAACGACGACACGGCCCGCAGCCCCCCGAACTGAATCGAAACATCCTTTGCCCGGAGGATCAGCTCCTTGCCAACAGTATCTGCCATAGGTCAAGCCTCCTTCCTGAAGCGTGAGAGCAGCCGCCTGCAAAAGGCGGGAGCCTTCTCATACAGCCCGGTGAAACTGATTTCCTTGGTGCCCAGAAGCCCCTGGGGCCGGAACAGCATCATCAGGGTCAGCAGGACCGGATAGATCAACAGCCTGTAGTCCTTGAGGATGCGCAGGGCCTCCTGCAGGATCGTCAGGGAGAACGCGGCAATGACGGAGCCGGTGACGCTGCCCATTCCACCAAACACCACATAAATCAAGTCGTTTATGGACGCGTTGAAGTCGAACTGCTTCGGCTGTATGAAGCCGATGAAGGGTGCGTACAGGCCGCCGGCCAGTCCGGCGATGAAGGAGGCAATCACGAATCCGATCATCTTGTAGCGGAACACCGAAATGCCGTTGCTCCGGGCCGCGATCTCATCCTCGCGGACGGCGAGGATTGCCCGCCCGTAGGTAGAACGGATGAAGTTGTGCAGCAGGGCAATGACCAGTACCAGCGTCCCTATGATGGCCAGGTACGAAATCATCGCGCCATGGTCAAGGGAAGTCGTCAGCACGGTGCTGAACTGCTTGCCGTTGGGCCCCCCGGTCAAATCCTTGAGGTTGACCAGGAAGACCCTGATTATCTCGCCGAACGCAAGCGTGACGATGGCAAGATAGTCGCCCTCCAGCTTCAGGGTGGGGAACCCAATCAAAAAACCGATGAAGGCCGCGATGAACGCGGCAAGGAGGATGCTCACGGGAAGCGGAATGCCAAGGCTTTCCGTCAGAGCAATGACCATATAGGCCCCGACGGCCTCAAAGCCGGCCTGTCCCAACGAAAGCTGACCCGTGATGCCGGAGATGACGTTCACCGAAATGGCCATAAGCGCGTTTATTCCACCAAGCGTGATTATCTGGGCAGAATATGCGTCAACCACCCTCGCCTCTATAAGGACGGCCGGGATGACGATGGCGGCAAGAGACAGGAGCGTCAGCAGAATCATGTTGCGCAGGTTTTTATCTTTCATAATGCCCCCTTAGACCTTGACGACGTGCTTTTTGCCCAGAAGTCCGGTCGGCTTGACGAGCAGGATTGCAATGAGGATGCAGTAGGATATGGCGTCGGCATACTGGGAGGAGACATAGGCTTTTGCCATAGTCTCCGCGATTCCGAGGATTACGCCGCCGACCATTGCCCCCGGCACGGAGCCAATGCCGCCAAGGACGGCCGCGACGAACGCCTTCAGGCCGGGGATGTAGCCCATGGTCGGGTCTATCTGCGGGTACGCGCTCGCATACAGGACGCCCCCCGCCCCCGCCAGGACGGAACCGATTACGAAGGTTATGGCTATCGTATTGTTGACGCTTATTCCCATGAGGCTCGCGGCCCCCATGTCATAGCTGACCGCCCGCATGGCCTTTCCCGTCTTCGTATAGTTGATAAGCAGGTTCAACAGCAGCATCAGGACGACGGAGGCCACGATGACCAGGATCTGTATATCGGAGATGGAAACAAGGCCTCCCGGATATGCGGCAGTCACCAAGGTGTGGTTGGCCGACGGCATGACGGGATAGGGACGCGGATCAGGCCCGACGAAAGGCAGGACCCGCATCAAGTTCTGCAAAATAAGCTCCACCGCAATCGCAGTAATCAAAGAGTTGAGTCTTGGCGAGTTCCTGAGCGGCCTGTAGGCACACCGTTCAATGACGATGCTCAGACAGGCGCAGACAAGCATTGCCGCGGCAAAGGCACAGGAAAGTCCGAACGGCGTCGTCCCCATACTGCGCAACACAAAATAGCCCGTGTATGCCCCGACCATCATTACGTCGCCATGCGCAAAGTTTATCAGCTTCACGATGCCGTAGACCATCGTATAGCCGAGCGAAATCAGGGCGTAGATACTTCCGAGCGACAGGCCGTTGACCAGCTGCTTTAAAAAGATGTCCAAAGTTCACTCCCTAACAAAAAAAGGGAGGCATACCGCATACAAACCGATATGCACCCCCTTGTGCAGTGCTACTGTACCATATTTCAAAAGAAAAGTCTATAGAACGCATTCTGGCCAGGCAGGAAGCAGCATTTCCTTGTCTGCCATTGATTTACCCCCATTCAGGGGGATTTTAGCGTTTTTTAGCGATTCCGAGTGATTTTGGCGATTACGGGCGTCTACAAGAGCCCTCTCCTTGTGAAAACGAGCACATTTTCGCCGCAGTATTGTAAACTTTTGATTACAATATTGTAAATTTTTGATTACAATATTGTAAATTTCTTGTTACAATATTGTAATTTTTCCGTTACAATATTGCAAATTTTCTGTTGCAATACTGCAACTCTTCTTCAGAAGACTTTTCTTCCATATATATATTGTGCAAATAGTGCAAAAAACGGAGCGATTGCCCGATGCGGCCATTCGATTCACGCACAACGGCTTTTCGATTCGTCCAGAATGGCTGCCAACCCCTTGACAGCGCGGGGATGACAGGGTAGAATTTTATGACATTCAGATGTGGGCTAGCTGTGATGTGCGTTAGGTACGCGGCCAAGTGCATCGTCCATCCCTCCTTTTTTCTTTTTTAACGGCACGGGCCGCGAAGGGGGAAGTTATGCCCATCGGAGAGCACTTTGGGCAGGATATGGCAGAGCAGCGAGGGCTTGGGGTGCCAGACGCTGGAGCCCCCCCTAGAGAGGGCTGCCTAGGGAAGTCCAGATGGAGGGGAGCCCCCCTGGGCGGGAACTTCGGGCAAGGAGCCCCTGGGGATGCGTACGAGGGGGCAATTTACGCCTATACGCATAAACTTCTTGCCCCCGTTGCTAAAATCTGGTATAGTAAGGATATAGTCTTTCCAGTGGACATCTTACACTGACACTTTTTGCAGGATAAGATGCTTACACTGGATATGGAGAATATTTGTTATGCTCACACGCCACTGGCGTGGTAAAGGAAATAAAAAAAAGTAATTATGGTAGATAAAATTCAAATGATTGGTACGGCTTTTTTGCCAATAGATAAATCCAACAAAAAAATTTTAGTTTCAAAAAGAAGTATGAATAAAAAATATTTTCCGGGCTATTGGGAAGTAATTGGCGG
>JAILON010000014.1 GCA_024690865.1 Treponema sp.
GCTCCAGAAGAAAATTAAAACAGGCGGTGCAGTCTCAAAGCCTCTGGCAGGTTCTGCCTGCGCAGGCTTTTGAGAGAGACCGAATTTACCCGATGGGAGTTAGGAGGATGCCATGAAAGAGTTTTTGCAGTATGAGATGGTACGGAACGATGCGCTCACGATCGCCCATAAGATTTGCAAGGAGGACGGCTTTGTCCCGGACATAATCTATGCCTCCCTGCGTGGGGGAGCCTACATGGCCAACGTCATAAGCGAATATTACAAGGTTGCCATGAAGGAGCACAAGCCAATCCTGTATGCGGCGGTCGTGGCCCGCAGCTACAGCAACGTGAAGATCCAGAACGCGGTCAGGATAGACGGCTGGACATATTCTCCCGATTACTTGCGTCCAGGCGACAAGATAATGTTGGTGGACGATATATACGACTCCGGCAGGACGTTGAACTACCTGGTGGGCATACTTCTGGAAAAAGGTGTCCCGCGCGAGAACATCAAGGTCGTGGTGCATGACTACAAGATCTACAGCTACAAGGAGGAGCAGCTTCCTATCCAGCCCGACTACTGGTGCCGCAAGTTCGTCATTGACAATCCTGATTCCAACACATGGATAAACTATTGCAGTCACGAGATGGTGGGCCTTACCCAGGAGGAGCTGGAGGAGCACTACTACAAGCCCTACCCGGAATTGCGGGAAGTCCTCTCCGAAATTTTCAGGGACTGAGCGGGATCGCACGATGGGGGCGAAGGCCGTCTTTTGCAGCAACATCCGTTGTCTAGCAACCCGGATACTCGTTGCTGTACTGCTGTACGTCATGGGCTGCGCCGGGGGATTCTGCGCCAGCTCCGCTCCTCAGTCCCCGGTGTTTTCTGCAAGCCATATCATCAGCCCTATTCCTGGTACGTGGGGAAACAGGCAGCCCCTGCTCGTCGATGTACCGGACGGCTGGGAGGTATATTATTCCATAACGGATTCTGATCCCCTCCTGTTCGGCTTTGCTTACGACGGCCCCTCCCTCCTAGAGAAGGACGGCGACGTCCACTTGAAGGTCACGGCAATGGACAGGACCGGCAGGAGGTATGACTTCACCGTTGACTACACCGTAAAAAGCTATTCCCAGTTGGGGATGCATGACGGCTGGAATGCCGCACAAAGGAAATTCATCGTTTCCATTTCCATGAATCCCATACGGAAGTATACGGCGGGAACTGTTCTTTCCATTCCGGAAGGATTCAGCTATGCGGCTTCCGCTGCCTCCTCCATCGATGGAATGAAATACTTCAAGGGGGGGCTCCTTTCGCTGGGGGGCGAAAGCAGCGTGGTCCGCTATGTTCCATTTGTCGTTACGGACGGTCAGGAATATTTTCGCTTCATCGTGCGGACGGTACCGGCACGGGAATCCTTCGACGATGCCGCTCTGTTGCCGTTCTCATTGTCCGACTGGGAGACCATCTTGCCGAATGATGCTTCGTATGTCTATCGGCTTGACGACGGACCGTGGCAGGGAAAGCTTTCCGCCCTGTACGTAGACAGGGGCGAAACGCACGTCCTTTTTTGGAAAAAAGAAAGCGAAGCTGACGATTCAAAGGCAGAAAGCCTTGTCTTCTATCCCAAACCCTCGTTGGGGTGCCGGCTGCGCGACGATGGAACCTGCGCGTTTTTCTTGAACCTGCCCTTTCCCCACTTGGAGGGCTACAGGCTGGGACGGCCTGTGTCGCCTTCTTTTCCATCCCTGAAGCAGCTGTCGTCCCCGGAAGGACTTCACGAAAAGCTGGTGATGGACGCCTTTCCCGGCGAAGACCTGTCCGGAAGCTTTACCTGCGGAGTGTATCTGAACGGACTGTACCAGGGAAACCTTTGTACCGAATATCACCTGGATCGGCTGCCTCCCGCCGCACCAAAGATAGTTCCTGCGGATGTCGATTTCCGTGTCTTGGGCGACGGCAGGGAAGTCCGCCTTGAAAGCGAGGAGGGGGCACGGCTCTTCTATGCGGCCAGCGGGGGACTCCCCCTGGAGGATGGACACCCTCTGGAAGCCGGCATCTCCTTGAACGACGGGCAGAATTTACCTGGTGGCCAGTCGTCCGGCACCCTTCCTCCCGATCTCGAATTCACGGGGCTGGAGGGAAATTCGTTCATCCTTCCTGCGCAGCAGGGACATGCCTGCCTGTACAGGGTATATGCGTATGCGGTTGATTCTGCTGGCAATCGGGGAGAGCCATCCGAGCTTTCCGTCGTCGTCGGGGGCAGGAACATCTATGTTGACGCAGGGCTCTCTCGCAATGGAGAAAGCGGAAACGGAAGCTGGGAGTCTCCCTTCAGCAGTTTTGAAAGGGCTGTTGAAGCTGCGAATCTGAATGGATTCTCGGTCCTCCATATACAAGGAACTGTTCCTGTGCAGTCCAGCGTCGTGCTTGCGAAATCCTGTTCGATTGTCGGAAGTTCGGGCGTCCTTTCCTTTTCAGCTGACGCGGTATTTTGCATAGACCATGCCGACGTTGCAATCACGGACTGTTCCCTGGTGAAGGACGGATCTGGCGAGGATGGGTTCATCACGGTCCAGGACGGAAGCCTTTCATGCGAATCCTGCGACATTTCCGCCAGTTTTGAAAAGGAAGGTTGCCTCGTAAGGCTGCGGACGGCTTCCTTTTCTGCGCTTTCCTCTTCCTTTTCTGCATATTCATCGTCATATTCCGCTCTTATTGATTCCTGTGCCTCGCAGGTACGGCTTTCTTCCTCGACCTGCGCGCTGTCGTCGTATACGGCCGTCGCGTTCTGCATGGTTGACAGCGACTTCAGTTTGGAAAAATCGCTTGCCAGCGTATCCTGCTATACGGGGCGGATTGCGGAGCTTTCCGGGGGAAGCTTTCGCCTGGTTGGAAATTTTTTTACAGGGTTCTTGCGGGCAGAAGGCCTTCTTGGCGCTGTCCAGGCTGTGCGAACTGGCGGCGGAGCTAGGCAGGTTCTGTTTGAGTCAAATAGGACGAGGGGGTTTAAGGAGTGAGCATGCTGTATATTGCTGGACTGGACGAGGCCGGTCGGGGGCCCTTGGCAGGACCTGTGACGGCAGGTTGCGTCGTGCTGCCGCCGGATTTCCCGTTGGAAATCTTGAACGACAGCAAGAAGCTCTCGGAAAAAAGACGGGAGGCCGCGGAACGGCTCATAAAGGAGAAGGCATGCTGGGGATTTGCCCGCGTAGAGCATGATGAGATTGACAGGATAAACATACTGAAGGCAAGCCTCAAGGCCATGTCGCTTGCTTATGGTGATATGATTGCGAAGCTGCCGGCATGGCTTTCTTCATTGGGCCTGTCCGATGAGCTGGACCTGGAGGCTGTCGTCGACGGCCTGTACGCTCCTGACCTTGGCTTTCCGGTCAGGGCGGTGGTGAAGGCCGACGGTTCATACCCCGCCGTCATGGCCGCAAGCATAATTGCCAAGGTCGGCAGGGACAGGATAATGAAGGAGTATGATGCCCGGTACCCCGGCTATGGCTACGCCAGGCACAAAGGCTACCCGACGAAGGCCCACGTGGAGGCCTGCCGCCGCCTGGGGCCGTCTCCAATTCAGCGTATGACCTTTTCGTATTAGGGCGGGCATCGTTTCCTGCCCCCCTTAAGCTGCCTCTTGCCCCGCAGCAGGCAGCCTCTGTTCCAGACTTTTTCTCCTGCCGTAGGCCATTGTGCCGGGTGGCATTTTTCCCTTTCTTTTTCCCGGTACATGGCGTATAATATTCCCATGACGTATGATGTGATTATTGTAGGAGCGGGACCGGGCGGAATTTTTTCTGCGTATGAGCTTGTGAAGAACAGGCCTGATTTGAAGATTGCGGTGTTCGAAGCCGGCGGACCTCTGGAAAAACGGAAATGTCCCATAAACGGCAGTACGGTCAAAAGCTGCATAAAGTGCAAAACCTGTTCCATCATGAGCGGGTTTGGCGGGGCGGGAGCTTTTTCCGACGGCAAGTACAATATCACGAACGACTTTGGGGGAACCCTGTATGCCCATGTGGGAAAGAAGGAAGCGCTTGCTTTGATGCGCTACGTGGACGAGATCAACCTTTCCCACGGCGGCAAGGGGACCCGTCTGTATTCGACCGGCGGAACGAAGTACAAGAAAATCTGCATGCAGAACAAGCTCAACCTCCTGGATGCGAGCGTCCGCCATCTGGGGACCGACATAAACTATGTCGTGCTGCAGAAGCTCTACGAGGAATTGAAGGACAGGCTCAGCTTCCACTTCTACACGCCCATTACGCGGATTGAACTTGTGGACGGTGGCTACTGCGTCAAGTGGAACGAAGGCGGCTCGGAACACCAGGCTACGTGCGAGAAGTGCATCGTGTCGGTGGGACGGAGCGGAAGCAGCTGGCTTTCCGGCGTGTGCAAGGACTTGGACATTCCTACGAAATCCAACCGTGTTGACATAGGCGTGCGGGTGGAGCTGCCCGCCGTCA
>JAILON010000017.1 GCA_024690865.1 Treponema sp.
TGGCGAGCGGGCACAGGAGGGCGGTCAGGGTAAAGAATGACGCTGTGAGCATGGGGAGGAAAGTTCTGGACTTGCGCATACGCGGACGCTCCTTTGCGGTAAAATGTGTGGCCGGGCCACGTTTCCAGTCCGGGGCCACAATTTCGGGCCACGGGCTGTTGTCGGCAGTTTCGTGCCGGACCAGCGTTCGTGCTGGAACACGGTTTGCCCCGGGCCTCGTTTTCGTGCCGGAACACGATGGTCCGCGGGCTTTTCGCGGGCCATTCCGTGCTGTAAATCATTGTAGCACGGAAATTCTTTCGTGTAACCTACCCAAAAGGGCAGTTTTTGAGGGAAAATGACGGAATTTTCGCGAAAAATGGCGGAATTTCGGAAGAAGTGGACCCGAATTCGCGGGGAAACTGCCCCGAATCTGCGGAGAACCCGCCTCTTTTTCCCGGCTGCTGGAGAAACTATAGCATAAAAGCTGAAAAGCTGCTATAATGAAAGCATTATGAAATTGTTGTTCGCGGCGGTCTTTCTTTTGGTTGACCTGCTGCTGTTGCTGGGCTTTTATAGCGCCAAAAAAGATGGCGGTGACATCTCTTCCCGGCTGGGGGACGTAATAGCCGTGGCTATTTTTGCGGTGCTGAGCCACGTGTTCATAACCGCGACCACGAGCCAGGCCGTGGCGACCATCGCCTACTCCTTCTTTTATGGGAGCATAAACTGGCTCCTCTTTTTCTTCCTGCGCTTCGGCCTTGCATATACGGCGCTCCTCAAGGACGACCGGGGAAAGGGAATCCTGCTTCAGGCCGTCATCATCCTGATTACGGCGATGGACAGCATCATGTTCCTGATGAATTCCAATTCGGGCCTTGCCTTCGTCTGCCAGGCCGTGGACTGGAACGGCGGGGGACCGTATTTCATAACGGAAAAGCGGATTTACTTCCATATACATATCGTCTATTCGTACATCCTGTCCCTCCTGATTTTCCTGACGCAGCTGGTGAAGATGATCAGGACCCCGCCCGCCTACTGGAGCCGCTACCTGTCGGTAATCCTCAGCTTCCTGGTGACGGTCATCTGGGACGCTTTCTTCGTCCTGAACAGGAGCCCCCTGGATTTTTCCATCGTGGGCTATGCGGTCGCCTGCGTCCTCCTCCTCTATTTCACCACGAAATACAAGCCCAACAACCTCATAAACCGGATGCTGGTCCGCATAGAGGATTCCAGCGAGGACATGCTTATCTTCTTCGACGTGGACGGCAACTGCATCTACGCCAACACGAGCGCGCTCCGGGCCTTCGGCTACAAGGTGAAGAACCTTGACGAGTTCAGGTCCGTGGTTTCCGACTGGCTTGACGACAAGGGCTTCGACCCGTCCGTCTCCAGTTTTTCCGCCGTCTGCTCCAAGGTGCGGAACGGCAAGAAGTTCCACTTCGAGTTCACCTACCACACGCTCTTCCACCTGTCCAGGCCGGAAGGCTCCTTCTTCCATATACGCGACTGCACCAAGGAGGTGAACTCCTTCAACGAAGCCTACTACAAGGCCACGCACGACAGCCTGACCGACATGTACAATACGGACTTTTTGGCACAGAGCATCAGCAGCAGGCTGAAGATGGACGGGAAGGGATGGTTCATCGTCGTCACCGACATAAAGGGCTTCAAGTTCATAAACGACCTCTTTGGCAAGGAGACGGGGGACCGGATCCTCGTTTCCTGCGCCGGCATCATAAAGAAGATAATCCACGGCGAGGCCGACGGCCAGGACATGGGCGTGCGGTCCAAAGTTTCCGAAGGCATATACGGACGGATAGGCACGGACCGCTTTGCCGTATTTACGAAGGATCCCGAACACTTCAAGAAGGAATTCCTGGGGCATGAAAAGGAGCTGAACGCCCTGCTTTCCAACAGGAACTTTCCCATCGTGGTCCACATGGGAATATACGAGGTGACGAACCCCAGTATGGATGCCGTGAAGATGTTTGACCGGGCCAACCTTGCGATTGAAAACATCAAGGACAGCTACGAGGTCTTCAGCGCGAAGTATGACGATTCCATGCGCAAGAAGCACCTCTGGGAAAACAAGATCATCGGCGAGCTGGACGAGGCTCTGGCGGGCAGGCAGTTCGAGATGTTCCTGCAGCCCCAGGCCGACAGGAACCTGAAGGTCTGCGGGGCCGAAGCCCTGATCCGCTGGCGGCATCCGACGGAAGGCCTCCTTCCTCCCTCCTGGTTCCTCAGCACCTTTGAAAAGAACGGCCTCATCGTAAAGCTGGACATGTTCATCTGGGAGGAAGCCTGCAAGACCTTGAAGATGTGGCAGACCCAGGGCATAAACGACCTGTACATCTCCGTCAACATTTCCCCCAGGGATTTCTTCTATATAGATGTGTACGAAACCTTCATAGGGCTGGTGAAGCGCTATGACATCCCGCCGGAACGGCTGAAGCTTGAGATAACCGAAACCGCGATGATAACGGATTCCGACCGCCGCTTCGTCCTGGTGGACCGCCTGCATTCGGCGGGCTTCCACGTGGAGATGGACGACTTCGGTTCCGGCTACTCGTCCCTGAACATGCTCAAGGACATAAAGGTTGACGTCCTCAAGATAGACATGCTCTTCCTGTACCGGGCAAAAGACGTGGACAGGAGCCGCATCATCATAAAGCAGGTGGTCGGCCTTGCCAAGGAGCTGGGCATAACGGTCGTGACGGAAGGCGTGGAAAACGGGGATCAGCTCAAGTTCCTCTTGGAGATAGGCAGCGACATTTTCCAGGGCTACTATTTTTCCAAGCCCGTCCCCCTCCCCGAATTCGAGACGAAGTACGTGCGGGCCTAGTCTACGCCCGTTGGGCCCCCGCACAGTGCCACAGTCAGTTTCTTACATTGCCGCAGTCAGTTTGCTACAGTGCCACAGCGAGTCTGCCCATTGCCACAGTCAGTTTGCCACATTGCCGCAGTCAGTTTGCCACATTGCCAGAGCGAGTCTGCCACAGTGCCAGAGCGAGTCTGCCCATTGCCAGAGCGAGTCTGCCTTATTGCCGCGGTGAGTCTGCCTTATTGCCGCGGTGAGTGCCGCACGCCGGCCGCCGCAATCTTGAAACAAGGCCCGATTTGTCATAATATAGCCTTGTATGAACCTGAACAACTATATGCTCGATGCCTACAAGAAGGCCGCCGATGCCGAGCCCCCTGTCCGCAAGCCTGTTTTTGAAAAGATAAGCCGCCAGCCCGCCGAAGGCGCACCGGCCCCGTCCGAAGGCGCACGGGCCGTGTCTGGGGACGCACGGACCCCGTCCGGGGGAGCCAAGCCCCAGCCGTTTGTCCACAAGCCTATCTTTGAAAAGGTGAACAGCCGGATTGGCGAAATCCTTGACCAGCAGGAGGCCGACCGGAAGAATCTTGAGGAGGCCAAGATAGCCGCGAAGACCGGCATCTGGTACGGGAAGTCCACCGTCAAGCCGAGCGATGCCGACGTGCGGAAGGCCGCCAGGTCCCTGACGGACGGGGCGCTCATAAAGGTTCCGGAAAAGCCCCGGGAGGCGGACGGCCGGGAGAGCATATACCGCAGGGTTGCGAAGTTCCTCGTCATCATCGGTGTGGACGAGGCTGCCAAAATCATTCCCCAGCTGAGCGAGGACCAGGTTGAAAAGATAATGCCCGAAATCGCCTCCATACGTTCGGTTCCAAAAGAGGAGTCCGAGCAGATCCTCAAGGAGTTCCAGTCCCTTTTGGACAAGGCGCGCGAGGAGGGGGGCATAGACACGGCCCGGACCATCCTGACCAAGGCATACGGCGAGAAGCGGGGGGAAGAGATACTGCAGAAGTCCGTCCAGTACCCCAACGGCAGGCCATTCGACTTCCTGTCCGAAGCCGGGGCCGACCGCATAGGCGTGCTGCTGAACGGCGAGAGCGAGCAGGTGCAGGCCCTCGTCCTGTCGCAGATAGAGCCCCGGAAGGCCGCCGAGGTGATCAAGGGGCTGGACGACAAGACCAAGAGCGCGATAGTGCTCCGCCTGGTCAAGATGAAGAACGTCGCCCCCCAGGTCATGGAAAGCGTCAGCAAGAGCCTGTACGAGAAGATGCTTTCCCAAAATACCGAAGTCTCCCAGTCCCTGGACGGCAAGAACGTCCTTGCCCAGATCCTCAAGCGGATGGATCCGTCCACCGAGTCCAACCTCATCGCGGCCCTTTCCGGCGAAGATCCCGAACTGGGTGCCGACATACGCAGGAGGCTGTTCACCGAGGACGACCTGGTGAACGCGGACGACCGCTACCTGCAGAACAAGCTGCACGACATGGACGACAAGACCATCGCAATCCTCATAAAGGGCAAGAAGGCCGACTTCCGGGACAAGATACTGTCCAACCTGTCCAAGCGGAGGGCCGAAACGGTCCTGGACGAGGAGTCCATCACCGAGTTCCTGCTCAAGAGCGAGAGCGAGCGCGTCACGTCCCAGTTCTTTGCCGACCTGCGCCGCGCCTGGGAGGCCGGGGAACTGCACGTCAAGGGCCGGGACGACGACGAGGTGTGGGTGCAGTAGGCTTCGCCGCTCCAGTAGGCGTAGCTCACGCCGAGCGGCAATCCCCGCTGTTGAAGAAATGCTACCCTTGTGATAGAGTATCGCCGTAATGAATACGAACGACGTCTACAAGGGTTTTAAGGTTTTGTCGGTTTCGGACGTGAAGGATTTTGCCTCCACGGCCATTTACCTGCGGCATGAGGAGAGCGGGCTTGAAGTCTTCAAGATGCTCAACGACGACAGCGAGAACTGCTTCGCCTTTGCCTTCCGCACTCCCTGCGAGAACAGTACGGGGGTTGCCCACGCCATAGAGCATTCTGTTTTGTGCGGTTCCGCCGCCTATCCGCTCAAGGATCCCTTCATCCGCCTGGCCAACCAGAGCGTCAATACCTATCTGAACGCCTACACCTGCCCGGACCACACGGTCTACCCGTCCAGCTCGCCGGTCAAGGCCGACTTCTACAATGTGTTTTCGGTCTATGCGGACGCGGTGTTCTTTCCCCAGCTCAAGGAGGGGGTCTTCCTCCAGGAATGCCACCGGATGGAGCTGGATGCGGAGGGGAAGCCCAGCATCCAGGGGGTCGTCTACAACGAGATGAAGGGCAACTACGCTTCGTTCGACGACGTTGCCTTCGATGCCCTGTTCCGCCCCCTTATGGAGGGGAGCGAATACGTCTACGATTCGGGCGGAGACCCCCTCGCCATACCGAGCCTTACCTACGAGGCGTTCAAGGACTACCACCGCCGCTACTACTGTACTGCCAACTGCCTCTGCTTCCTCTACGGGAACATACCGCTGGAGGAGGAGCTGGACTTTCTGGTCGAGCACGTCACGAGCCGGATCAGCTCGCCCGGTCAGAAAGCCTCCTATCCCAGCCCGGACTTCTCCCGCCCCGTGCAGGAGCGGGTGCGGGCCTTTGCCCCGGCGGGCGAGGGGGGCGGGGACTCCCGGAGGCTTACTTCCGTGAACTGGCGGGTGAGCGACGGCATTCAGGGCGAGGACCAGCCGTCCTTCTGCATGGAGCTGAGTTTTTTGAGCGAGCTTCTGTGGGGCGATGACAGCGCGCCCGTCTGCAAGAAGATGCTGGAGTCCAAGATTGGCGATGCCGTTGCCCCCTATACCGGGGTTTTCAGCAGCGGCCGTTTCCCTGCCATAGGCTTTTCCATGAGCGGGGTCAAGGAGGGGGACGAAGAGAAGTTCCAGACCCTCCTGCTCGGCATCCTGAAGGAGCTCGTTGACAAGGGCATTCCCAAGGAGGACTTCGACCGTACGGTGATGGGCTTTGACTTTGAAAACAGGGAGATAAAGCGGCTTGGAAGCGCACCGTATTCGATAGCCCTGATGCGGCGGGTCGTGAACTGCTGGCTTTTCGGCTTTCCCCCGGACAGCAGGCTTTTTTACCGGGAGACTTTTGAAGCCCTGCGGAAGCGGATTCAGGACGATCCCCGCCTGATTCCCGGCTTGATAAAAAAGCACCTGCTGGACAATCCCCGCCGCACGCTGGTGTCCGTGGATCCGTCTGCGGAATGGGAGAAGGAGCGTGCGGACAGGGAGCAGGCCCTTGTGGAGGCGGAATTTGCCCGATTGGGAAAAGAGGGGGTGCTTGCCCAGCTCAAGACGATGCAGGACTTCCAGCAGGCCGAAGAAGACGAGGGCTGCCTGCCGCACCTGCGGATTTCGGACCTCCCGCGCGATATTGAAAAAGTCACGCTGGAGGAAGAGGAGGTTGAAGGGGTGCCCCTGTTCGTCAGCAGTGACAAGACGAACGGAATTACCTACTTTGACCTGGGCTTTCCCCTCGACGTCCTTGAGCCGGAAGACTACATCTACCTTTCCAGCCTGGGGACCCTGGTTTCGCAGGTCGGCGTCAAGGGGCAGCGCTGGGACGAGTTCATGAGCAGGCTGGGGACTGTTACGGGAGGATTCGGGGCCAATCCGGTGATTTTCGAGGCGGGCTGCCGCCAGCAGATCCAGCCGGACTCCTCCCCCTACCTGAACCGGGACATATTCATGTTCCACTTCGAATGTCTGGACGAAATGTTCCGGGAGAACCTCGGCATACTTTCGGAATGCCTTGAGGGAATGGATTTTTCCGACACGGACCGGATTTCCGACCTGCTTGCCGCCAATGCCAACGACGCAAAGGATTCGGTGCTGCCCAGGGCGCACGTATATGCCGGCCTCCGGGCGAACGCGCCCAGGGATCCCAAGCTGACCGTGAAGGAAATCCTCTACGGCCTGACGTCCATCGCCTTTGCGGTCAAGGCCAGGGACATGGACGTACAGGTCCTGGCCCGGAAGCTGGAGTCCATATACCGCACGATCGTTGCTTCCGAGGCCGTCATCCACGTCACGGCCGAGCCCGAGCAGCTGGCACGGATCCGTCCCGCCTTGTCCGGCTTCGTCAAACGGCACGGGCTGAAGCCCTTCGGTCACCGTCCTGAACTGACGGAAGAACGCTTTTCCCGGCTGCTCGCCCTGACGGAATTTGACGGCGACCGGCCTGAGTCCGGGCAGGGAAGCGGCAGGAATGGAGTGGACGAAGTTTTCATCATACTGGGCAGCGTCGCCTTTGATGCGAGGAGCTGCACGTCAAGCCGCTCCGGTACAAAGGAGGCCGTGGCGGAGTCGGTCTTTACCCATTGCCTTTCCACGACCGACCTCTGGGACAAGGTGCGGACCAAGGGCGGTGCCTACGGTGTGTTCTTCCATCCCAATTCGTGGATGATGTTCAGCACGTTCAGCACCTACCGGGATCCCAAGCCCTACCTTTCGCTTGAAGCCATGCTTGAGAGCCTGGAGGACGATGCGACGGGCAGCTTCACTGACGATGAGGTTGAAAAGTCCATCACCGGCTGCTATGCGTCGGAAATCACTCCCGAAACCCCCTGCACCCGGGGGCGGCGCGGGTTCACCAGGCTTTTCAACGGGAACAGCAATGAAAAAGAGGAGCGGAAGGTCGCGATGCTCCTCTCTTTGAACGCGGAGGACCTGAAGGAGGCCTGGCTCCGCTACCGGGATGCCTTCAGGACGGAGACCCGCACCGTCATCCTGTGCCCCAGGCCTCTGCTTGACGAGAAAGTTTGCAAATCTACTGGAAAAATAATCACTTTGCCCTTATAATGGGGCTGTAGGGGGAGTTGAGATGAGCAAGGTTGAAAATTTTGTAAAGATGATGCGCCAGCTGGTTTCCGATGTTCAAGGTGCGCCCTATCCCGGTGACGGCTTTGAACCGGAGGTCTACAGGATATGGTACGAGCACGTGCAGAAGAACGCCCAGGACTGCTACGAGTTCCTGGACGCGAACTTCCCGCTTGAATCCAAGGCCTTCAACCAGACGCTGGACAAAATGTTTAAATAAAGATTCAAATAGCCTTTGCCAAATGCCGACTACTATAATATGGGTGGGTACGGCAATGGATCTTAATAAAGTCAGCCGCAGCAGGCGTTACAGGCTTACAGGTTTATTGAAAAAGAACGGCTTTGACCGCTGGCGCATAAGCGCCAGCGCGATAAGTTCCGTCACAGGTGAAGAATGCTGTTTTTTCATCGAATTCTACATCGTGAACCCTGCGATTTCTCCTGACAAGCCCGTACTCGGTTTCAAGAGCCGCCTTCCAAAGACTGATGCTGACCTCCAGTCCGCCCTTGCGGGAACGGAAAGCGAGAAGCCCCTGCTCACCGAAGAAATGGTCCAGCCTTCGTTTGCGATGGTGAAGGCCGGCAAGCTTTCCAAGAAGGGCAAGCAGCTGAATGCCTATTTCCCCTGTTCCACCCTGGTCACGGATTCTCCCGAGTATGTCGTCAAGGTCGGTTCCGACGACAGGAACGTCTGCTACATCAAGAAGAACGCCACCGTGGGGGCAATATCCGTTTCCGGTGCGGACCTGTTGGAAAATCCGGAAATCATGGGAAATTCCGGCAGCATAGCCTGGAACCTGCACTATTCCATAGAGGACGGCTTTTTCCCTTCGTTCAGGAGCAAGCAGGCAAACTGGGCCTGCTTTGGCGCGAGGACGTCCGTCGCGGGAACGATCGTCATGGACGGCGAGCAGTTCACCGTGAGCAAGGACCGGTCCTACGGCTACTTTGACAAGAACTGGGGGCGGAACTTCACCAACCCCTTCCTGCACCTGAGTTCATCCAACCTTGTCAGCCGCATAAGTGGAAGGAAGCTTGTCGAATCCTGCTTCGCAATACAGGGGGAGTACAACAAGCGCCTGTGCATTTTGACTTCGATAGAAGGCAAGAAGCTGGAATTCCACGCGGGCGGCTACAAGAACTACAATACGATATACGAATGTACCCAGATGCCTGAGGATGATGATGGCATCAAGCTCCACTGGTCGGTCAGCATGAACAACCGGAAGTACATCATAGACGTTGACATCGTGTGCAACGCGGAGCAGATGTTCGTCCGCGACTACGAATGCCCCGAAGGCAACCGCAAGGTGCTGAAGCTGATTGGCGGCGGCAGCGGTATGGGGGAAGTGAAGGTGTACCGCCGCATCAGGAAGGACCTGGAGCTGCTTGAGGACCTCCATGTGGAAAGCTGCCTCTGCGAATTCGGCAATCTGGAGGCCACCGAAAAATAGCCGCGGCGGTTCCAAAAGCTGCGGCCTTCTTTACGCAAAAACAGTCAGATCCCGGTTAGTAGAGGTCTATGCAGGAGTCGATCCATTTTCCTGCAAGCTGGGGGAAGCAGTCCTGCACCGTCAGGAAGAGCTTCAAGGCCCCGTCGTAGTTTCCAGTGAAATATTCAGCCTCTGCCAGGTAAAAGAGTGCCCTGTTCGTTGTTCCTTCGTCCCTGTGCTGCGCAAGGAAGGCTGAAAGGGCGGCCTTTGCCTCCATGTAGCTGTATTTCATCCAGCTTTTTTGCAGTATCTCATACAAGAGGTAGTCGTCTCCGCCCGCGGGAACCGTCTGGTCCTCGCTGAAGATGTGGCGGAAGAGGGGGGCGGGCTTTTTCCGGGACGGCTTCGGGGACGAAAGCAGGGCGGCCGCGCTCTGCTCGCTGCTGGAAGAGATGTTCCGCTCTTTGTTCCTGGTCTCGGCCTCTTCAAGGAGGACCGTTCCGTTGGCCGGTGTTCGCGGAACTGCTGTTCCGGCCGGTGGGGCCGTATACTGTGGTGTACGTGGAGTTTGGGGCGGGGGCGCATACTGGGGCACGCTGTCCGCTTGTGGCGGCGGGGCTGGATACTGCGGGGGAGGCGCTACGCTGGCCGGAGGAGCCGCATGCTGCGGCGTGTCTGCATGCTGTGGTGTACGTGGACTCTGGGGCGTGCCCGTGCTGGCGGGGGCGGCTGCACCGGTCATGGCGGCCTTGGCGGGCGATATGCTTGCGTTTATGCCCGGCAGGATCACCGCATACAGCATTCCGCCGTCCTCGTCCGGGATGGCCGCCTCCGGTCCGTCCAGCTCCTCGTCGTAGTACAGGTCTTGATAGCGGTTGTCCACTCCATTCCTGTCCACAAAACTGAGCACTGCATAGTAGTAGGACTTGCCGTCCTCTACTTCGTCGGTATAGGAGATGTGGGTCTTGGGGACGGCGGCGATGGGGTACAGGGACTTTACCCTGGTCCCGCTGTAGATGGGCCGTTGGTCCCGGTATATCGCGTAGAACAGGACCGTTCCCTTCTGCTGTCCTTCCGGCTGCTGGTCACTCTGAGAGGCAGGCTGCAAAGCAGGTAGGCTCCAGCTGATGCGGATTGACCCACTGCCGGTATCCTCGACCTGTATGTTGGAGACGCAGAGGGGATCGCCCGCGGTATCGCTGCCCTGCGCAGGGCAGGGGAGGCTCCCGAACGCCAGCATGGCCAAAAGGAGGAGGGGCCGTGCAGAAACAAGGCGGGCTTTCATGGTGGCGCGGGCCTATATGTCCAGCGTTCCGAAGTCGTCCCCACCGTCGGAGGCGACGACCGTCGCTTCGTCCCGGGGGTTCTTCCTGCCGGCTTTTCCCTTTGCCGCCTTCCTGCCGGCGGGGCGGCTGCCGGAGGACTTGGAAAGCAGGAGGAAGGCCGGAAGGCTGCCTGCAATGCCTCCTGCCAGGGAAACGGCGAGGGGCAGGCATGCCTTGAGCAGTAGCTCCATGTTTGCGGACTGCATGGGGGCCAGCAGCGCATAGGCGCGGAACGCGGTGAAGGCGAGGAATGCCACTATCCAGCTGCATGATATGGAGCCCGTCGAAAGGCAGATGAAGAAGTTGAGCAGGAGCATCATGAAGATGAGGGGGTCGGGTCCCTGTGCGGAAAGTCCGGGAACGAGGCAGGTGATGACCCCTGCGACCAGCGGCGACAGGAGCAGCATGACGGCGAGCGTGGCCGAACCTGCCCCCTCTTCCGCACTCCGTCCCAGGATGAGCATGAGCAGGGCGTTCAATAGCAGGGAATTCCAGCCGTCCGACCCCAACGCATGGGAAAACAGGCGCACGTAGTCCAGCGGGGCCTTCAGGTCAATGCTGGAACAGCTGAACAGGTATGATATGAGCGACTGGCCTTCGGGCAGGGGCATCCTGCTCCTGAGGCTTATGTCCAACGCATATACGGCTGCATACGCAAACACCAGGAGTATGCTCACCGGGGCATCGAATACGAAGGAATATCTTTTTTTGGCCATGAAGACAGTTTAAGCCGAAAGCCCTCTTTTGTCAAATCCAGCTTCCTGCTATAATGCCACTATGAAATACTCCATCCTCAGGGCTGCCGCCGTCAGCCCTTCCCTCATAGTCGCGGACTGTGCCTACAATGCGGGCCAGATTGTCTCCTGCATCCGGGAGGCCCATGCAAAAGGGGCCAGGCTTGTCGTGTTCCCGGAACTGTGCATCACGGGCTACACCTGCGGGGACCTCTTTGCGCAGGATTCCCTCATGAAGGCTGCGCGGAATGCCCTCCTGCGGATAGCCGACGAAACCAAGGACCTGGGGATCCTTTCCGTCGTGGGCCTGCCGCTGGCTGTGGACGGGGTGCGCTACAACGTGGCGGCCTTCGTGAACAAGGGCGTGGTCCTTTCCATCATGCCCAAGGTCTACATCCCCAACTACGGCGAGTTCTACGAGCGGCGCTGGTTTTCGCCCCCCCTGCGGAGCGTTCCAGACTCCGTGTACCTTTCCGACGATTTGTGCGAGGTTCCCTTTGGCGTCAACATCATGCTGCAGGAGAAGGACGAGCTGCTTTTCAAGGTCGCCGCGGAAATATGCGAGGATGCGTGGACGCCCTTCTCTCCGTCAGTCCGCCATGCCCTCAACGGGGCCAGCGTCATAGCCAACTTGAGCGCGAGCAACGAGGTCGTGGGCAAGGCCGAATACCGCAGGAAGCTGGTTTCGTCCCTTTCCGCCAAGGAAATTTCCGCCTACGTCTACTGCGATGCGGGCAGGGGAGAAAGCACTACCGACATGGTTTTTTCGGGGCACAACATCATCGCGCTGAACGGTTCGCTCCTGGCGGAGTCGGCCCTGTTCGATGACTGCGGGAAGATGCTCCTCGCGGACATCGATTTGGAGCGGATAGCCCAGGACAGGCTCAGGACCACGACCTTCGCCTCGTGCCGGGAAGACTTTGCGGACGATTCCTACCGGACCGTCATTTTTGAAGTTGACGAAAATAGCTTTGGGGCTGGCCCCGCCGCCGGAATAGGCTTCCAGTCGGCTTCCCGCCAGTCCGTGGACCAGCTGGGAAGCCTGCTTCCCGCGGTGGATCCGCACCCCTTCGTTCCTGAGGGACGGGAGGCGCGTTCGGCCCGTTCGCTCGCCGTCATAGAGATGCAGGCGGAAGGCCTGGTCAAGCGGCTGTCCCACGTCGGGGCCAAGGGAGCCGTCGTGGGCTTGAGCGGGGGACTTGATTCCACGCTTGCCCTGCTTGTTACCTGCCGGGCCTTCGACAAGCTGGGGCTGGACCGGAAGGGAATTCTGGCGGTCACCATGCCCTGTTTTGGCACGACGTCCCGGACCAAGGGCAACGCATGGTCCCTGGCGGAAAGCACGGGCTGCACTATAAAGGAAGTGGACATAAAGGAATCCGTCCTGAGCCACTTTCGGGACATTGGGCAGGACCAGGAGACGCACGACGTGACCTACGAAAACTCGCAGGCACGGGAACGGACCCAGGTCCTTATGGACATGGCCAACCAGACGGGCGGCCTGGTCATAGGGACGGGCGACCTGAGCGAGCTTGCGCTGGGCTGGTGCACCTACAACGGCGACCAGATGTCCATGTACGGGGTGAATGCGAGCATTCCCAAGAGCCTGGTCCGCCACTTGGTCGCATACCTTTCGGACGAGGCTGAAGGGAAGGGGGAGGCGCGCCTTGCCGCCGTGCTCCGCGACATACTTGCAACTCCGGTCAGCCCGGAACTGCTGCCGCCTTCGGCTGGTGAAATTTCCCAGAAGACGGAAGAGATAGTCGGCCCCTATGAGCTGCATGATTTCTTTCTATATAATGTGTTGCGCTGGGGTTTTTCGCCTTCCAAGGTGTACTTCCTTGCCCGCATGGCCTTTTCGGGCAGGGCGGCCCAGGACTTTGAGGGCACGTATACGGACGACATGATCCTGCGTTGGCTGAAGGTCTTCTACCGCCGCTTCTTTGCCCAGCAGTTCAAGCGGAGCTGCATGCCGGACGGGGCCAAGGTGGGTACGGTCTCGCTGTCCCCGCGCGGAGACTGGCGCATGCCCAGCGATGCCAGCGCGGCGCTGTGGCTTGGCGAGTTGGAAACGCTCGACGGGTCGAAATAGGCAGGCGAATCGAAATAGGTGGGGCGGGTCGAAATAGGCGAGTGAATCGAAATAGGTGGGGCGGCCGCAGGGCCGCTCCGAACGAGAGTTCAGACTGGAATCAGATTAGAATGCAAACGGGGTGCGTTCCAGCTTGCGGAACACCCCCTTGTCCACTCCGAAAGGAACGATGCTGTCCCTGCCGTAGCAGGGGCTTATCACCAGCTCGCAGTCCAGGCAGTGCAGGATGAAATCCTGATAGGCCGATTCCGGCAGCTTGGGCGTGAGCCAGGGGCCTTTCCGCGTCCAGTAGCGGGTCAAAATCGTGTCGTAGATGAAGAAGTCCTTTTCCTGCCGCTCCTTTTCGGCCTTGATGATGTCGTAGAGCGACCGTGCCAGGGCTGCCTGGAGGGGGGCGGGGATGCAGATGCCCTGTTCCGGCGGGTTTGTGAAGTCAAGTTCCTTCCTGACGGCCAGCAGGGTGATGCCCCCTGCCATGGGAAAGGGCGGCTCCACGATGACGGCCCTGCATTCCGCATAGCTCCTGCCGGACCACGGCCTCCACAGTTCGGGGCGTTCGGCCAGGCTTCCCTGTGCGTCCTGCATGCGGCTGAATGCGTAGCCGACGGCCGTGAAGCCCAGCAAATCCGAGAGGGCCTTGTCCAGCCTGTAGTCCCAATCCGTCCTGTAGCTGCCGGTAATCCCGCGTGCAAGCACGTCTTTGAATACGGTGACGGCGGGACCGCCACCCCATCCCAGGATGGCCCTGCCGCCTTCGGCATAGAGGTCGGTAAGGCGCACTCCTTTTTCGGTGTAGAGGAAGGGCCCCCTCGCCCGCTTGACGGTTCCGTAGCGGGATGCGAGGTTGCATGCAAGGAATCCACTTCGTGCCATAGTATGCGGATATATGAGTGAAGGATTATTTTATGACGGTGCTGAAGCAGGCCGCCTCTACGGCATCCTGCATGGCAAGGTTCTTGGGGTTGAAGAAGAACGCCAGCTGCCATATTTCCTTTTTGTGCAGGATCTGGAGGACCCAGATTTCAAAGTCCTGCGAGTTTTCGCGGTATTTCGACTTCATGAGCAGGGCCTTGTCCTTGCTGCCGGTAAGCTTTATGTCCATGACCCGGTAGTTGAAGGCGGAAATGCCCCCGTCCTTCTCCATTTTCGCCAATCTGTCCACCATGCTGCTCTGCAGGTAGCCCCTGGAAACCGCATCCTCATTGCCGATGAAGATCTTGTTTACGTATTCCTGCGAAAAAAGCGTGTAGGCCACGACCATGGTCACCGGCTCCTTGTTCACCTGGCAACGCTTGCTGGCCTTGAACCAGTTTTTCATGTCGTTGGGAATTTCCTCGTCAACGAACTGTCCGTCAAAGTTGAAGGGCAGGTCTATGTTCAGCGTGGACGAACCTGGCTTTATCTTGCTGGAAATCCTCGGATACTGTTGGACTTCTTCTGCCTTGGAGCTGTCCTGTGCCGTTGCCGGGAAAGAGGCGGCAGCCAGCAGGACTGCAGCCGTAAAAAGAAGGGCCTTGTGCTTGGCCGCAAAAAGAATGGAGCTCATGTTTCCTCCTTAAAAAAGCTGTTTGAGTATAGCATTCAGTGGACGGCTTGTAAAGCCTAGGGCTGACTGTGTGGACGGTCTGCCCCCTCTTGCGGCTGGCGGGCTTGAGGACGCGGGCCGCTGAATCCTTGACAAATGGCCGGTCCGTGAATAGAATTGTTATATACTCCGCGAGGTATAAGGAAACAGGTAAATTTCAAAAGGGGCCGTTGCGACGGAGTTGCGGGGGACTTTTGAGAACTGCCTCAAGCTGGTCAGGATGGGGCGCTCGCCAGAAAAAGGAGGGGTGAAGAAATGAATGGAAAAACGTCCGTGCATGCGCTGTGCTTTTCTGTCCTTTTGGCCTTGGACCTGCTGGTGCTTACTTCCTGCAAAGGCAACGGAGGATCGTCGGATTCCGGGGGCGCGATTTACCTGCCTCCCCCTTCCGTGTCGTCACCGTCCCCTGCGGGCGGTGGTTCTTCAGGCTCTGCTTCTTCGGGTTCCAGTGCGGTCGGGGATATCCTGACCCTTTCC
>JAILON010000031.1 GCA_024690865.1 Treponema sp.
AGCGCGTAGGTCAGGTCCTCAAGCGTCTGCGGATCGTCCATGTTCCTGGCGAAATTGGTAAAGTCGTCCAGGTTCACCATGACCGGCGAGATCGTCTCCATGATCTGGGATTTCAGCCGGGCAATGACGCCAGAAGCCTCGGAACGGACGTAGCGGTCTATGAGGTGCATGGACACCGCCGCAAGAGAGGCCAGCCCCAGGCAGGTCAAAAGAAGGAGCGGGCCGAGCGTGCTCCAGAAGAGCAGCCGCATCTTGGTCTTACTGTTGTTCTCGTTCATCTCGTTAGTTCCTCCGCAATGTCCTGGAGATTCTGCGACGCGACGGAGATGGCCTCGGTCGCCCCGCTGAAGTTTTCCACCCCGCCCGCTATCTGCCGGAGGGTGGCCAGCATCTGTTCGGTCGCCGCCGCCTGCTGCTGGATTATCCTGGTGATGTCGTTCGCGCTCGAAGCCGTCACCTCGGAGGCATTCTTGATGCTGCCGAAGCGGTCTTTCAGGTTCCTCGCCCCCTCGACGCCCTCGTTTATCCTGTCCGTTCCGCTCTCGCTCGCAATGATGAGCCGGTCGGATGACAGCTGAATCTCGCCGATCTTTTCCTTGATTTCCTTCGTGCCGTCGATGATGCCGTCGGCAAGGCGGCGGATCTCCGTCGCGACGATGTGGAAGTTCTTGCCCGCCTCGCCCGCGCTGGAAGCCTCAAGCTCCGCGTTGAAGGCGATGATCTTCGCCTGGTCGGCGACCAAGTTGATCAGCGTGACGATGTCCCAGATGTTGTTTATCTTGTCGCCCAGGACCTTGATGCCGTCTATCGTGTTCTGGTTGGCCGCGGCAATCTCGTGCAGCTGGGCGACGTTCTTCTCCAGGTGGCTCACGCCGTCGGACACGTCCCCGCTCGTCTTGCCCGCCACGGCGGACACGTCCTGTATCTTGGATGCGATGCTCTCCGACAGGGCGTTGTTCTCTTCCATCGTCGCGACGATTTCCTTGACCGAGGCGGTCTGGTCCTGGGCGGTCGCGGCGTTCTGCTTGGCGGAGATGGCAAGGTTCTGGGTCTCGGCGAATATCTGCTCGCCGGTCTCCCGCTCGCCCCGGCGCATCGCCTTGAAGTTCCGCAGGTTCAAAAGCGAGCAGATGATGCAGAAGATGACGAGGGCCAGCTCAAAGATGTAGACGCTCCGCTTGATCCTGCCGGTGAAGTCAGCAAGCGGCCCCTCCACGACGACGTACCAGGGGGATTCCCCAATCTTGCTGGCGGCATAGTAGCGGGTCTTGTCCTGGAAGGCCGACCCGGCCGCGACCAGATAGTCCGCGGGCTTGGCAGGGATGGGCGACTCGCTGAAGTAGTTGGAGCCCATTATCTTGGAGGTATCGGGATTGGTCAGGAAGGTTCCGTCGGAATCCACGATGTAGATGCGGCCCCCTGCCGAAGGCGGGGTCGTCTCGTCAATCAGCGTGGTCAGCTTGTTCAGCAGGATGTCCACGCTGACGACACCGGTGACCGTCCCGGACGGGCCCCGTATCTCACGCGAGATGCCCACGCAGAGGAGGCCCGTGTCCGCGTCCACGTAGGGAACCGAATAGGCGATTTTTCCCTTGTGGGCAATGGCCTCCTTGTACCAGCCGCGCGCCGAAGGTTCCCAGTCCTCGGGAGGCATCCAGTCTGCGCTGTCGTAGAACACGCCTCCATTCCGTCGGGAAGCTCCCGTTCCGTAGTAAATGCCCCGCGCATAGGGAATGGAGCCCCCCATCATGTGAATGACCATGTTCAGCGTCTCGCCGTCGTCGGTGTATGCGGCCGTCACCGCAAAATCCTCAACGTTGGTGATTGCCGGAACGAACTTCAAGTTTATGCTGTCGGCAAGCCGTCCCGTGATACGGGCAGTCTCCGCGGAAACGTAACGGTTCGTAATCCGCAGGGCCAGCACAGCGAAAGCCGTACAGGCGACAAACGTCACTGCAAGGAGGGGGATGAAAACCCCCAGAAAAAGCTTCCTGTTGTTGTGCTGTCTACTGTTTTCCTGTCGGCTCATTTCGCAAGCTCCTCCGCAATTCCCTGAAGGTTCTGCGAAGCGATGGAAATCCGCTCGGTCGCCCCGCTAAAGCTTTCAACCCCGCTGGCTATCTGCCGGAGGGTCAAAAGCATCTGCTCGCTCGCAGCGGTCTGCTGCTGGATAATCGTCGTTATGTCGCCCGCACTGTCGGCCGTGATTTCCGAGGCATTCTTGATGCTGCCAAAGCGCAGTTCCAGGCTCCGGGCATTGTCCACGCCCCGCTGTATCTTTTCGGTACCGCTCTCGCTGGCCAGGATGAGGGTGTCGGAGCTCTGCTGAATTTCTCCAATCTGCTCCTTGATTTCCTTGGTTCCGTCGATGATACCGTTGGCCAGGCGACGGATTTCGCTCGCGACGATGTGGAAGTTCTTGCCCGCCTCGCCCGCTGCAGAAGCCTCAAGCTCCGCATTGAAGGCGATGATCTTGGCCTGGTCTGCAACAGAGTTTATGAGCGACACGATGTCCCAGATGTTCTCTATCTTGTCGCCAAGGTCCTTTATGCCCTCTATCGTGGACTTGTTGGCAGCGGAAATCTCGCGCAGGTGGCGGACGTTCTCCTCAAGGTAAGACACGCCCTCGGCAACGTCCCCGCTCGTCTTCTTCGCAACGGAGGAAACGTCCTGTATCTTGCGGGAGATGGACTCGGACAGGGATGTGTTGTCCTCCATTGTGGCGACAATCTCCTTTACCGCCGCGCTCTGGTCCTGGGCGGTGGCCGCGTTCTGCTTGGAAGAGTCGGCCAGCTTGTGGGTCTCGTCGATAAGCCGTTCGCTCGCTCCCCGCTCCTTGGCCCGCATGCGGCTCATGATCAGCGTCGTTATCACCATAATGATGACGAACAGGAGAAAGAAGGAAAGCGAGAGGATGCGACGCATGCCATTGGAGAAAGAGTTGACACTGACCACCGGCTTGCCCAGTACATAGAACCAGCCGGTCGTCGGCATGAGGGCCACACGGAACACGTACTTCTCGCTTCCGAGCTCGCCTTCGACGAAGCTGTCCTTGGACGCGAGTATCTTTTCCGCGACAGTCCGCCAGGACCCGCCCTCAACCTCCAGCATGCTGTCGTCAGGCGTATAGCGCTCGTGCATGAAGAACCTTCCCTCCGGGGAAAGGATGAAGGACTCGTCCCCCTTGTCGGCCTTGCTGTCCGCAAGGATGTTGACCAGGTCAGTCAGCGTATAGTCAAAGGCGACGACCCCGTCCAGCTTTCCCTCCTTGTAGACCGCCTGCGACAGGGTTATGACCAGCTCGTTCGTCTGCGAGTCGGGATACACGTCGGAGTAGAACATCTTCCCGCCCTGCTCGACCGCACCCTTGTACCAGCCCCGGCTCGTGGGGTCGTAGGTGTCGGGCAGGACGAGGTTCGGGGAGCTGTAGGTCTTCTTCGTCGTGAGGCCGCAGTAGAAGCCGGGCAAATTGGGATAAGCCAAGGACATCTTGTTGAAGACATTCCTGTTGGCCTCGTCATCATCAGAAAAGCCGTCCTTGAAAAACAGCGCCAGTGCTTCGGTCATCTTCTTCGGGGCAACAAGCTCCTTCTCAAGCTTCAGGACGCACTCCTGCGCCTGTGCCTCCATCAGCTCGTAGGTTTGCCTCTTGGTAAAACCGGAAACCAACTCCGCTGCAATTATCGTCGTGAGGACGAAAAACGCAGCAACCGGCGTCCCTATCACCAGCATGGCACGCTTGACGGCACCTAATTCAAAAGGTCTTTTTTTTTTATTCAGCAGGCCAAGCCCTTCCCAGACCGTCTCCACCGACTCCAAGAAAGCGCCCTTCGAGTCCTCGGGGAGGAAGGTGGCGGAAAAAGAGTTCCTGATAAGCTGCTTGAGGTCCGCAAGGCTAAAACCCATCTCCGTATAGGCGTTCCAAAACTCGTCCAAAAGCTCCACGCCAAAGAAGAGGGGGTCGTCAGAATTCAACGTCACGATGATGCCCTTGTCATAGAAGGTCTTCATCGGGTGATCGGAAAGTTTCGTCACGAACTTGCGGGTGAATACGTTGCTCGTCGGGCTTATTTCCAGCGGAATCTTGCGCTCGGCAAGGGCCTCCATCAGCTTCTCGTCCTGCATGGATGCAATTCCATGGCCAATCCTGTCGGAATGGAGGATGTCTATCGCATCCCACACGGACTCCGGCCCCACGTCCTCGCCCGCATGCGCAACCGTATACAGACTGTTTTCACGAGCCTTGTCGAACACCCTGCCAAAGAGCTTGGCAGGACCCTTCTCCTCGGAACCGCCCAACCCGATCCCAATGATTTCAGG
>JAILON010000080.1 GCA_024690865.1 Treponema sp.
TGATTTGGTAAAAGAATTTAAGAGGCGTGAAACAGAAAAAAATAAATAACATTAAAATCTCATGAAAATAATATGGGTTTTAGATAAAAGATTCCTATAAATGTGTTGTATATGAATCTTCACTAGCTAATTTCACAGAACTAGGTGATATAACCAAGCAGAATCTGTATTACGGCTGCTATGGGTGACAATTTGGAGATTACTATATCTTTCCAGAGTAATATGATAGTTTCAGCATGTGATAAAACCTATAATTCTGTTAATACCAACTATCCGAAAAATTCGGATAGTGCCCCGACAATTAAAAGTCGCCAATATTTGACTTGTGTGATATAATGATTTCGACGGGGCCAAAATAAACCTTGTGAAAGTCAACAAGAGAGCAGAGAGACTGTAACAAAGTAGGTAATCTTTATCGAATGAAAAAGCAGTTAAAAAGACAGATTGCAAGTAAGGTAGGGATAAAAAACTTGGTGGTGACGATAAAATGAATGAAAGTCAGCAGATTTTGTTTATGCAGATACGAATATTACGCATGATGGCAGAAAGATACTCTCTTTCGTTGAAGCAGGTGGCAGAGATTTTTGGACAATATGATGTACTCCCTTTTATTCGCGAAGGATTTGGAATTTTTCATGTTGAAGGTGATGAGGCTGTTTTTGAAGAGGTAAAGGCGTATCTGCTGGCAAAAGGGGCAATCATATAAATTGCTTTCAAAAGAGCTGTAAAATCATCCCCCTGCCCGCGATGTGCGGACAGGGGTGGTTCGCTGTGCTGCCGGAGATTACAGCGTCGGGTACTTGTCGAAGTAGGCCTTGGTCTCTTTTGCGACCACACCGCTCAGGACGATGAGTGCGACGCAGTTGGGGATGGCCATGAGGCCGTTGAAGATGTCGGCAATCGTGAACACCGCGTTGACGGTGAAATAGGGGCCTATGGCGACCGCGAGGATGTAGAGCCAGCGGTAGGCCTTGACCGGTCCCATGTTGCCCTTCGTCAGGTACTCAAGGCACTTCTCGGAGTAGTAGTCCCAGCCGAGGATCGTCGTAAAGGCAAAGAAGGCAAGGCAGAGCATGAGGAGGAACTGCACGCTGTGGCCGTCGCCGCCGAGCACCCTGGAGAAGGCCGTCGCCGTGAGGACAGCTCCCTGCGCGCCCGCGTTCCACTCTTCAACCCCGCCGATGATGTCGCCGTAGAATGCGATGACGATGGCAAGGCCGGTCATCGTACAGATGATCAGGGTGTCGATGATGGTTCCCGTCATGTTTACGAGTCCCTGCTCAACCGGTTCGTTCGTCTGGACTGCGGAAGCGGCGATCGGGGCGGAACCGAGTCCGGCCTCGTTCGAGAAGATGCCGCGCGCGATACCTTTCTGCATGGAGTCGGCGACCTGCTTGAAGACGAATCCCATCGCACCGGCTCCCACGGCCTTCCATCCGAACGCGCTCTTGAAGATGAGCGTGAAGGCTCCCGGAATCTTCATCGCGTTCATGATGACGATTGAAAGCCCGAGGAACACGTACACGACGGCCATCGCGGGGACGACCTTCTCCGCGACCTTGGAGATGCGCTTGATGCCGCCGATGACGACGAGGGCCGTGCAGACGGTGATGACGATTCCGGAGATGACCGTCGCCCAGGTGTAGTCGCTGCCCAGGAAGCTGAACGCGATGCAGGCGTTGTCAGGGTCAAAGGCGTTGTTGACGGCGGAGGTAATGCCGTTTATCTGGGTCATCGTACCGATTCCCATGATGCCGGCAAGGGCGCCGAACACGGCGAAGAGCACCGCGAGCCACTTCCACTTGGGTCCCATTCCCTTTTCAATCGTGTAGAAGGGGCCGCCGAGCACGTGTCCGTCAGGCGAAACCTCGCGGTACTTGATGGCAAGCATACATTCCGCATATTTTGTCGCCGTTCCAAGTATTGCGGCGATCCACATCCAGAAGAGGGCGCCCGGTCCGCCGGCGACGATTGCAGTCGAAACACCGACGATGTTTCCAGTTCCGATGGTAGCCGAGAGGGCCGTGCACAGCGCCGCGAAGCCAGAAAGCTCTCCCTTGCCTTCGTTCTCTTTGAAGATGGATTTGAAGGCCCGTCCAAACTTAGTGAACTGGATGCCCCGGGCCCGGATGGTAAGGATGAGTCCCGTGGCAAGAATCAAAACGATGGTGGGGATTCCCCACACGATTCCGTCAATGGAATCAAGGATGGCATTGATAGACATTTTTCCCGCCTTTGTTCTATAGTTTGAACCAGTATATCATTTTTTTTGTTTCTCTTCATCACATCACGGCGGTTTTTTGAAAAAATCCTTCCCGGTCCCGTCGTCCAAGAGGATCACGCCCCGGGAATACAGCGCGATGGAAGGGAGCGACAGGCAGATTGCCCCGCCCCCCCCCTGCTGTAACCCCTTACCGCATGGCAGGTTTTACCATAATAAGCAAACATAAAACAGGGCCATATGTTGGCGGCCTTTGGAGTTATACACTATGATCCACCAGTACAGGGAGGGGCTTCGCCGTGCTGCATGCCTTTCCGTTTCATTGCTCTCGTTTGTTCTTTCCGTCCTGTGCAGTTCCTGCAGCCGGGCAACAGTCGCCTACACCGACTTTGCCGCGTGCGGACTGAGCCTGCCGATCGACACGTCATACGTAGACAAGGGGCTTTACATACGGAGCCTGGGCAGCGGGGAAGCAGACTACCCTGCCCTCTTCGTCTACTTCCAGTACCTGCCGGCCCTTGAAGCCCTGAATGCCGAGATGGAGGCCATAAAGGACGGAGAGATGACGCAGGACCTTTTTGATGACTTCATGGAAAAAGCCATGCAGCACTACCGTCAGTTAGCCGTTGCCTACGCCGTTCCCAAGACTGAATACGAGGATTCCGTGCGGGACGGGGGAATGGACGGGAAGCCCTACGCCGGGATGAGGCGGATTGGCAGCCACAATGACCGCGTGTACCTTGCCCGCTACGGGCGAACCGAAGGTTCGACCGACGGGATGGAGGCAGAGGAGAAGTCCCTGTACGAGGAATGCGTCAAGGAGGTCGAGCGTGCCTTCCGCAGGGCAAAGTTCATAGACCTGGAGGAAGAGGCCGTTCCCGCAGGCGTACAGATGCCTTCGTCCATACCGACCTTCCAGTCGTGCGACGTAAAGGGAACGGTGGTGTCCAATGAAATCTTTTCCAAAGCAGACCTAACGGTAGTCAATGTCTGGGGCACCTTCTGCGGCCCCTGCATAAAGGAGCTGCCGGATCTTGCGGAATGGGACGCAAGCCTCCCCTCCGGGGTACAGCTGCTCGGGCTTGTCTGCGACGTGAACTCGCCCGACGACAAGGTTGGCATGCAGGATGCACAGGCCATCTTGGACAAGGCAGGCGTACGCTTTACGAACATCCTGGCCTCGGACGACTGGCAGGTCTTCCTTTCCTCCATACAGTTCGTTCCAACGACATTCCTGGTTGACAAGACCGGTGCGGTCGTCGGGGCACCGGTTGTGGGTGCCGACGTGCGGAAGTACAAGAAGGCGGTCAATGACTACCTCTCAAAAAGATAGGCTTTTCATTCTGTTCCAGTGCCTTGCGGCGCTCGCCGCCGCCGCCTCTGTCTGCTACGGGATTGTTCGGGGGGAGCTGCCGCTGCTTTTCAAAAAGGCCGTCCGCATCTGCATGGAATGCATCGGCTTGGGCTAGGGGGTATCGTGAGGATTGTCCGCAAGCTGCTCCAGACGGCAGCCTTTCTTGCCTGCAATCCCTTCCTTGCGAACTTCAAGGGAGGCAGGCTCTACACGGGCAAATGGAAAAACTTTTGCTCGCCCGGCCTGAACTGCTATTCCTGCCCGGCGGCTGCCTTTGCCTGCCCCATCGGCGCGATGCAGGCAGAGGGCGGCTCTGTCCGCTTCAATTTCTCGTATTATGTCAGCGGGATTCTTTTGGCCATAGGCCTCGTGGCAGGTCGGGCGGCATGCGCCTTTTTGTGTCCCTTCGGACTCGTGCAGGAGCTGCTCCACAAGATTCCCTCGCCAAAATTCAAGCTGCCCCGCAGCATTCGATATGTGAAATACGCCGTCCTGCTCGTCTTTGTGCTTGTCCTTCCCGTCGCGGACACGAACTTCGCGGGTTCAGGCGACCCGGCCTTCTGCAAGTATATCTGTCCGGCGGGAACGCTGGAAGGGGGCATTCCCCTGTTGCTCGCCCATCCAGAGCTGCGCGATGCGCTGGGCATTCTTTTTTCCGTCAAGGCGGCCGTGCTCTTCCTGGTGCTCGCCGCGAGCGTCTTTGTCTCCCGCTTTTTCTGCAAAGTCCTCTGTCCGCTCGGCGCGGTCTACGGGCTTTTGAACAAGGTCAGCCTGGCCCGCATATCGCTGGACAAAAATGCCTGTACCCAGTGCGGGGCCTGCGCACAAAAATGCCCGATGGACCTGGATCCCGTCAGGGAGGCACATCCATCGGGCTTTATCACGGGCGCGGAGTGCATACGCTGCATGGATTGCGCCGCATCCTGCCCGCACAAGGCTATCCGCCTCACGGCGTCTTTTACTTCTTCTTCTCGTCGGCGGGAATGATGAGGTTCAGCAGGATGCCCACGACCGTAGCGAGGGCGACCGAGCCCAGGCTGAAGGTGTAGCTGCCGCCGACGTTGAACTGGAGCACACCGCCGCCGATTCCGATGACGAGAATCACCGATGAGATCGTCAGGTTCCGCTTGTCCTGATAGTCAACGCCCCCTTCGACGAGGGTCCTGAGTCCCGAAGAAGAAATAAGCCCGTAGAGCAGGATGCAGATGCCCCCGAGGACGGGATTGGGAATGGTTTGGATGATTGCCCCGAACTTCTGGCAGAAGGAGAGGACGACGGCTATGACGGCCGCCCCGCCGATGACGTAGACAGAGTAGACCTTGGTTATCGCCATGACGCCGATGTTCTCTCCGTAGGTCGTGTTGGGCGGGCCGCCCCAGATTCCAGCCCATGCCGTGGCAAGGCCGTCTCCGAGCAAGGTCCGGTGCAGACCGGGATCCTCGTAAAAGTTCTTGCCGACGACTTTGGATGCCGTCAAGATATCGCCCAGGTGCTCGCAGATGGTAGAGATGGACACGATAACGAAAGTCAGCACTGCGACGAGGTTGAACTTTGGCATGATGTACGCAGCGTGGCCCGCCGCATCGGTGGACAGGAATGGGAGGGAGACCCACTTTGCCTGAGAAACAATCGAAAAATCGATGAGCCGGTAGGCGGGGAAGATAGCCCCCATGACCAGCGTAAACAGGTAGCCGCCGACAAGTCCGATGAGGATGGCCAACGTGTTGAAGAAGCCCTTCAGAAAAATCGTCGCGATGATTGCGATGGCGAGCGTGACGAGCGCGATGCTCGCTGCAACGAGGGAGTAGCCGTCCCCGGTGGCAAGGCCGGCTTCGCTTATCGCCGTGGGTGCAAGGCTCATGCCGATGACGACGATGACCGAACCAATGACGACCGGAGGCAGGGCCTTGTCAATCCATTTCCTGCCCGCAAGCTTGACGATTCCCGCGACGATGCAGTAGAAAAGTCCGGCCGCAATTGCACCGCCCATCGCATACTGAACGCCGTAAGCCTTGGAAATTGCGACCAGGGGCGGGATGAATGCGAACGAGGAGCCCAGGTAAATCGGTACTTTCGCACCGGTGAGCAGGATGTAGATGAGGGTTCCCGTGCCCGCCGTGAAGAGGGCCGTCGAAGTGTTCAGTCCCGTCAGCAGGGGGACGAGCACCGTCGCGCCGAACATCGCGAACACGTGCTGGAAGCTTAGGGGAATCCAGCGGCCAAGCGGCGGACGGTCGTGCGGGCCAAATGAAAGCTGACGTGCAGTTGCCATATTTTTTTCTCCTTATATAAACCTTTTTATAAAACTTTTCTATTTTGCAGTTTTATATCAATCCAGCTTCTTCACACCCGCATTGAACTCCGCACCACCGATTTTGCCGTCGCCACCAAAGTTCACGCCGTCCTTCAGTTCCAGCAATTCCCTTTCCACGCAGCCCATCACCGCATCGAAGTCTCCATCGTTTACGCTGAGGTCCTTGACGGGACTCTTTCCTTTGGCACGGTACTTGGCCGAATACTTCTGGGGATCCGCACCGCCTCCCCGCCAGTAGAGGTTCCAGAGGAAGCGGGCCGCGAGCAGGCGCGTCACCGGCGTCGAAGCCACAACACCGCTGTCGTCCCGGTTGATCATGCTGGCCGCAGTCGGCGAGCTTTCATTTGAAACGGAGTTCATGAGGCCTTCCTTTACAAGCGTCTGGAAGAGCCGGACCCCGTCCTGCTTCTGCGAGGCGGTATACACGTTGAGGATATCCGTAGTCTCCTGGGTTATCAGCATCATCTCCTGTACGGTCAGCTCCTTCTTGGACAACAGGCTGGCAATGGACTTGTCCGCCACCGACGTGTCCTTGAGCTGCCATGCCCGATTCCTCAGTTCCCCATAGGCATTCCGGTAGTCCTCGTCCAGATAGAGAAACGCAGTGTCAAACTGGCCAGCTGCGTCGGCATAGCGTGCGCCCCGGTAGGAGTCGATCGCCAACTCCAGAATCAACAGGGCGTTGTCGTCTTTCCGCGCGACAATCTGGTCAAGTCCATCTACCACTCCCAGCCGGTGTCCTAGGATGATCACCTGCACATCATCCGCGTTCTTTGCCGCAGCCCGCGCATAGCACTTTTCCGCATTGCCCCGGCTGCCCTTCAGCAGGTACGCCCTGCCCTGGAGGGCCGTAAGCCGAGCCTCCTGTGCCTTGTCCAACCTCTGTGACGACGCGAGGCGACCGTCTATCTCGCTCAAGACGGAGGTCAAGCGTGACGAATGGGATTTCGCATTTCCCGTGGCAAGCTCTTCCGCATCCGCCTTTGCAATGTCCAGGGCAGCTGTAGAAGACAGCCCCACGTCCTGGGCAGAATCCGCCGAAATGGAAACATCCTGCTGCATCGAGGCACAGCAGGGCAGGAGAACGAGCAGCGCCGCCGAAAGGACCGCCGCCATCGCGAACTTTGTCTTTTTCATGTTTTTCAGATTTCTCATCGTTTTCATCACTTTCACCACTTTCATCGTATAGTCCATGCGTAAAGTTTTTTATCGAGCGAGAGGGCCACGCAGTCACCCTTTCCATCTCCGTTCACATCTGCGACAACGCATTTGCCTCGTCCGGCGACAGGAAAACCATACATCATTTCAAGCCCGCTTGTAAAGGCATATATGTAGTTGGAACTGCCGCTGACGTAGAGCCGCTCTCCGTCAGTGGTCAGCCAGGCTTCCTTCGCTTCGTCCAACCCCGGAACCTTCACCGCGCTGTGCTCACCAGAGTCGCTTATCCGGTACAGCTCTGCCTCAGAGCTGAGCGCAAACCAGGCTCCGTCGGCCCTGACGACGTTCGTGTAGAAAACTCCGTCTACCGATATGGGAAAGCCAGCCTTGGGCTTGCCGGCCTCAAAGAGGTGGAAGTCTCCTGCCTGCGTAATCATGGCAATACGGAGGATTCCGTCCTCTTCGGCAAGGCAGGGCGAGCCGAACGCGATTCCGTCGATGGACAGGGGGGCATCGAGGTTGGTGAATTTCCCGTCCTCTATCGTGTATACGGCACCCTCGAATCCCTTCGAATAGGCAGCGGCAATGTTGCCCAAGACTGCCGGAGAGGATTTGAAGTTTCCGTCTTCCGGCCCCTGCAGCTCCACAAGCTTTCCTGAGTCATCCACAAGGATGATGGTGCCATTTTCGGTCGGAATCAAGAGCTTCTTCCCAATGGCCGCGGGCTTGGCCGACGTCCTGCAGCCGGTCAGCACGGGGAAGGGACGTACGGCCTGGAGCTTCCTGTCCAAAAGGTAGACGGTTCCCTTTTCATCTACAACCCAGACGACGCCTCCTCCGGCACATTCCTGCGCGCTTGCGGTAACGGAGCAGTTCTCCCTCATCAGTATGCGGGAAACGGTCAAGGAGGAGAAGTCCAGCGACTTGACCACCGTGCCCCCCTCGCACCAGAACACGGCCTTGCCGCCGGCCTCCTCCTCCAGGTTGAAGTCAGGCGTCTCCTCAAGGGGGATGGGGAATCCGGGCAGCGAGCGGCCGTTGTAGGAGTCTACCGCCGTCGCATGGTATGCCGCCTTTATGCTGCCTCCGTCCAGACTGAAGTTGATGCGTCCTATATTGTAGAGTTTGAGCAGCTTCGTGACTATCCCGCTGCCCTGGAGGAAGAAGGGAATGCTCCGCTCCGTGTTGTAGAAGAGGCCGAGCGCAAGCTCCTGCGGCTGTTCGGAGTTTATCTTCCTCCAGGTATCATTTCTGGCCAACGTGCTGCCGGCCCTGTAGCGTCCGTATACTATCGCCAGGTTCTGCGGGGATTCGGAGAAATAGACGTAGCCTTCGTGCACCAGGTAGTACGGACGCGGCAGCTCTATCTTGAGCATCTTGAGTATGCTTTTGAACAGCGGCGGCATCTCCAGGCAGGGAAGCCGTACCCCGTCCACTATCAGGCTGCTGTTGTTCTTTATAAGAAGGGAGCGCGTAAGCTTGTCAAATGCCTGCTGCCTTTTGGCCTCGTCGCCTACCTGCAGGACGAACACGGGGTCGCTGCTGCCGTCTACCCCCAGAATGGCGTATTCATCACCCGTCCAAGAGAACACCAGTTCTTCTATGCTGGATTTGAAAAGCTTCTTGGCGTAGCGTTCCCCCTCATCCCACGCCGCCCCTATATCCTGCGTCTGCTGGACGATGGGAAAAACCGCCTCCTTAAGTTCGGGGAGGCTTCCCGCGTGCAGGAGCGTGTAGTACTGGATGTTGTCGGTCAGCCGGGTCAGCATTGAAGGCACGGTCGACTTCTTGGACATGACGCCCCCCAAGGGAGATGACTCCACGACTTTTGCGTCCAGAGGAATGGAAGCTTCCAACTGGACATCGGAATCGTCTATAGAAAACTCAATGAGCCCCTTGTCCTGCTCGCCCAGCAGGGAAGCCAAGCTGGAAAGGTATATGTTGTCCTCCGGGACGGCTTTTTCTACAAGGGCTTTGGCCCCCAAGACCAGCTTGAAGGGGTAGCCCGTTTTTGCCTCCAGCAGTTCTTGGACCTGAGCAGGATGCTCCGCACTATGGTCCTTTTCAAATGCTTTGAGCAGGAGGGCCGGGGAAAGGCTTGCCACTAACAAGTTCTTGTATGCCTTGACGTAGACCCTCGTAAGGCTGCCCGTCATCTTGTCTACCGAGCTGTATATGAAATAGCCGCCATCCTTGACGTATTCAAGCCCCTCGACCCTTGCAAAGGGAGCCAAAAGGAAGGCCAGCCGCGTAACGCATGCAAAAACACCCGAATCCGTCACTGCAATAAAATCTGCGGACTCCCCTGCCATATAGACCACCAGGTCCGCCCTGCGTCCCGCCAATAAGGGAGCATACTTGTGCTTCCGCAGGGGATTCTGCCTGAGGGCCATGTATGCCGCCCGGTAATTCGAAAGCATCGGGTCCGTCAGGAGGGTGTCCGCCGCCTTCAGGTCCAACAGGGGACCTGCCGACTCCCACAGGTTGTCCGTATGCAGGATCAGGTTCCAGCCGCCGGGCATGGCGGAAAGGGGGGAAACCCTGTCCTTCTTGGCATATACGAACCAGAGGAGTGCGGCAAAGCTTGGAATCAATAGGATTGCAAACAATATGACAAGGACGGTCCTGAACGGGTGCCGTTTGCGGGAAGGGCGTTTTTCACTGGACATATCCATATAATAGCAGATTTGCAGCTTTTGCTAAAGAGGGGGGGGCCGCTCGCCCGCAAGGGGCCCTGCGAGGCCATACAGCAATCACCTTGCACCGCCATTCACGTCGCGAAATACCCAGCGAGGCCACCTTGACAAGTGGATACAGGGCGTTTAGACTGGATGAAAAGAGGCTGCAAGCAGCATAGGGACTACATGAACGAGGAGGATCAATACATGAGCTGTACGTCTGAGGATTACGACCTCAGTTCCATCCCCTCGCTTATTTCCCACATCCATACGGCCTTTGCCGAATTCACGAACAAGCGGCTGGCTGAAAAAGGAAACTTCGTCTCCTCCCACGGATTCATCCTCTACCTTCTTTCCCAACGGGGCAGCATGAAGATGGGGGACATTGCACGCCTCATAAACCGCAACAAGTCCACGACAACAGTACTCATAAAGAAGCTCAGGGAAGAAGGGCTTGTAAAAGAAGAGAGCGATGAAAAAGACAGCAGGATGAAATATATCTCGCTCACGGCCCAAGGGAAGAAATACAACAACCTGACGACGGCAATCTCCCGCGAGCTTTTGGAAACCTGCTACCAGAACTTCTCGCAGGAAGAGAAGGAAGAACTCCTTCGTCTGCTCGTCAAGCTGAACGGGAACATCGACGGTACTGCCTCAAAAAAGATTGATAGTTCGACATAAAACTATTGACAATAATTTGATATCGAACTATAGTCTCGCAAGAGGTTACATAACGATGAAATTGTTCAAAAAATGTGTTGTGCTCGCCGTACTGGCAAGCCCCGTCCTGTTCCTTTCGTGCGGAGGCGGCAAAAGCAAGAAGGCCGCATCCATCGCGGTATTCATCCCCGGCATCATGGCGGACTCCCCCACCTACGCCCATGTCGCGGAAGGCGTTCAGGAGGCGATAGACGAATTCAATGCCAAGGCCGCATCCGATGCGGACAAGGCGGACGTATACATCATGGAGGCGGGCACGAACCAGGCGGAATGGCCCGGCAAGCTGACATCGCTTGCGGCGACGGGGACCTATGACCTTATCATCTCGTCCAACCCCTCCATGCCGGAGATTGCGACGCCCATCGCCAAGCAGTTCCCCAAGCAGAAGTTCATCTTCCTGGACGCAGCCCTCGAAGGCAACGAGCAGATATACACGGTCAGCTACAACCAGCGCGGGCAAGCCTACATCTCGGGCTACATGGCGGGACTCTCCTCCCGGAGCCACAAGGTCGCCCTCATCGCGGCGCAAGAGTACCCCATAATGAACAACATCCTGCACCCTTACTTTGCCAAGGGCGCGGCGGACGCATACAGCGGGACGACATGCGAGTTCAGAGTCGTCGGCAACTGGTACGACGCATCAAAGGGCGCGGAGATAACGAACGCGCTCTGCGACGCGGGAACCGACATCATCCTCCCCATCTGCGGAGGGGCCTCGCAGGGGGTCATCTCCGCGGCTGGCGAGCGGGGAATCCACATCGTCTGGTTCGACGAGAACGGATTCAAGAAAGCCCCCGGCACGATTATCTCCTGCTGCATGACGAAGCAGGCAAAGGCCGCCAAGGAGACCACCCTGCAATACCTGGAAGGCGAGACCCCCTGGGGCACGGTCCGGGAAGTCGGCTTCAAAGAAGGATACGCGGAATTCTTTGACAGCGACGAGAACTACATCAAGCACGTCGGCGAGGACATCCGGAACAAGATGAAGGAACTGACGGACGGCCTCCGCAGCGGAAAAGTGAGCCTGCCCGACTCATTGAACTGATGGACATAGAGACCATCTCGCTGACAAAAGCATACCCCCTCAAAACCGCGCTCCACGGCGTGAGCGTACAACTGAAGGGGGGATGCATCCATGCACTTGTCGGCGAGAACGGGGCGGGCAAGTCCACGCTCGCGAATATGCTCGCGGGAAGCCTTGTCCCGACATCAGGCAGCATTTTGCTGGACGGAAGGGAGGCGGCATTCGCTTCCGCCGCCGACGCGCTCGAACGGGGGATAGTCCTCGTCCGCCAGCGCCCCCTCCTCTCAGAATCCCTGAGCGCATGGGAGAACATCACCCTCAAGACGGGGGGCGACAGCACGCGGAAAGGCTTCATGGGTGGAGGCTTCTTCCTCAGGCCGCCGTCACCCGAGCTGCTCAAGCTCAAGGACTTCTGGTGCCCCACGCTCAAGCTGAAGACGAAAGTCCGAGACCTGGGCGGCAACATGCGCTTTTACATCTCGCTGATTGGCTCGCTCATGCGGAAGCCATCCTGCCTCATACTGGACGAACCGTCCGCCTTTCTTTCTGCCGGAGAGCGCACGGCCCTGTACGCAAAGCTCAGGGAATACGCCGACAACGGAATGAACGTCATCGTCATAACCCACTCCTATTCCGAAGCCGTCACGTACCCGGACACGGTTTCCCTGCTCAAGGACGGAGAGCTTGTCAGGCAGTTTAAGAGCAGGGAAGAATACAAGGAATACTACCAGAACAACTCCGGCATACACGGCACGGCGCAGGACGCGGACCAGACCATCCTGCAAGGTCAGGACGCAGCTTCCCTCAGCGATAGCCCCCCCACCATACAAGACCGTCACGCCCCTGCGCAGAACCGGCCCGCCCCCGGCGAAAGCACCCCCTGCCTCCGGCTTTGTGGCGCAAGCGTGAAGTCCAAGAGCAAGCCCGCCCTGCTCGACGCAACTATTGAAGCCCGCTACGGGGAAATCACCGCCGTCACCGGAGTCAAGGAAGCGGCAATGGAGACACTGGAAGATTTGCTGACGGGCCTTGAGGACGGAAAAGAAAGCGGAAGCCTCCGCTTCACCGACAGGCACGGCAGAAGCACGGAGGAAACGCTTTCCAAAAAACGCCTTTCCGCAGCCTTCATACGGCAGCACGGCGGGGCCATCGTTCCCTCTGACAAAAACTACCGGGCTTCCAATCCCGCGCTGACCGTCCTGCAGATGTTGAGCGTGTACGCAACGAGCGAGAAGGACAAGAAAAAGCTCGCCCGCTCGCTCGTCGATGAAGCGGGCATAGCGATAGACCTCAGCGAGAAATGCTCCGCCCTCAGCGGGGGAATGCTCCAGCGGCTCATCCTGGCACGGGAGCTTTCCACAAACCCGGACTTCCTCATCCTCTGCAATCCCATGCACGGGCTTGACATAGCGTCCCAGGGCCGCCTGTGTAGGAAGCTGGAGACGCTCGCCTCACAGGGCAAGGCCATACTGCTGCTCGGGGCGGAGGACTTTCCCCTCTCGCGCTGCTCCCGCGTCTACGGGCTTGAGGGCGGCATGACCACGCTGCTGTTCGCGGCGGATTCCAAGGGGGCGGCATGAAAGGGCGGGACGGTATGCAGCTGCCCCGGGCGGCAGCGACAATCCTCATCGCGCTGGCCGCCTGCTGCGCCCTCATACTCATCTTCGGGAAAACTCCGGCGGCCGCATTGCAGAGCCTCTTTTTGGGGAGCTTCACGTCCGCCTATAACTTCGGCAGCATGCTCAGCACGGCAAGCTTCCTCATGCTGGCGGGAACAGGTTCCGCCATATCGATAAAGAGCGGGAACATGAACTTGGGGGGCGAAGGACAGGTATACCTTGGCGGATTCACAACCTGCCTTGCCCTGAACGCCCTCCGGCTTCCGCCGCCCCTTGCCATCCCCGCGGCCATGCTCCTGTCCGCCGCCTCGGGCGCGACGATGGCGGGCGTGTCCGCATTCCTCAAGGAGAAGCGGGCGGCACGGCCCCTTTTGACCAGCTTCCTTGTCTCCGCCGCCGCGATACCAATCATAGACGGGCTCATCATGTCGAGCGGCTCGGCGAGCATGACGAACCTGCTCGCCCTCCCCTACATCGCGGAAACATACCGGCTTCCCCAGATACTCCCCCCCTCTCCCCTGTCGCTGTCTTTCTTCGTCGCCATCGCAGTCTGCCTCGTCGCATGGCATGTCATGTTCAGGAGCGGCTATGGCGCACGGATGCAGGTGTGGGGTACCGCCCCGACATTCGCCCGTTTCGCAGGATACAACCCGGCGGCCAACTCATACAGCTCGCTCGCCATCTCCGGCGCACTGCACGCCCTGACAGGCTTCTTCGCCGTCACGGGCTGCTACTATACCTGCCACAAGGGATTCTATGCGAACATGGGCTGGAACGCGCTCAACGTCGCCCTCATCTCCGGGTCAAACCCGCTCACCGCCATCCCCGTCTCCCTCCTCCTCGCATGGATATTCACGTCGGCTTCCCGCGTGTCTTTGACGCAGGGATTCGACTTTGACATTGCGGGAATCGTGCAGGGGATAATTCTCTTCTCCGTCTCGCTGACATACATCAAGGGCATACGAAACAAAAAGGGAGGCAGGAAATGAACGTCGCCATCGCAATCGTGAACATCGCCGCCCCCCTCCTCGTCGTCACGCTCGGCGCGCTGATAAGCGAATACGCCGGGCGGATGGCGATGTTTTTGGAATACATGATAAACCTGGGGGCATTCCTCTGCTACGCGCTAACGGTTGGAACGGGGAACGCCGTCCTTGCCGTGCTCCTCACTCTCATACTCTGCATGGTGCTCGTGCTCGCCCTGGAAAAAACCGCATCCCGTTTCAACGCGAACATGTTTTTGGTCTCGCTCGCGATGAACATGCTCTTCGGCGCGGGAGTCTCCCTGCTTTCATCCCTGTTCTTCGGCACAAGGGGGGTATTGTACGGCCCCGCGTTCAAGTTTGACCCGGCGAAGGCACGGACGGTGACGAGCATCGCCTGCTACGCCCTCTCCCTGCTGCAAGTCGCATTCCTGCTTTTGACGCGGCCCGGGCTCGCGCTCAGGATTACCGGGAGCGACGCGGACATGCTGGAAGCGCAGGGAATCCGCACGGCACGCTACCGGAGCCTCGCCTGGCTCATCGCGGCTGCGGATGGGGCTTTCTGCGGCTGCGTCCTTGCCCTCCGCATCTCGTCATTCGTGCCGGGAGTCTCCAGCGGCAGGGGCTGGACCGCGCTCGCCGCAGTGTTCCTCGCACGGAAAAATACCGCAGCCCTCATACCGGCGGTGTTCGTGTTCGCCCTCGCGGAATGGCTCAGCTCCAACATCCAGAACTTCGAGGCTTTCCGCTCCGTCCCCTCCTCCGTCCTGCTCGCCCTCCCCTACCTGCTCTCGCTCGCCCTCATCGCCCTGCTCCCGGGGAAGGAAAAGTACCCCCCCAAGACCGTTCTTATCGGCAGGAAGTTTTTTGAAAAAATCTGACAAGGACCTTCAGCCAGCTGTCGTAGGTAAGCATTGACTTTTCACACGTACAGATATACAATTTTAACATGGATATAATCATTGATGCTTCCATGCATTATTGCGGTGCTGCTTGAAGAAGACGGGTGCAACGAAGTGAGGAATGCCATGAAAGGTAAACGCCTTGTTTCCCCAGCCTGCCTGCCTTATGAAATCGGCAATTCGCTTACTGCGGCAGTAAAGAAGCATCGTATTGATGCAAGAATCGTCGCGGAAATCTACAAGGAATTTGAAAAACTTCCTGTCCGCCTTATCGATCCAGATATCAAAAAAGCAGGACAGATTGCCGCCGAAGAAAAACAGTACACATACGATGCGTACTACATCGTATGCGCACTTGATATGGAACTGCCGTTATACTCACTGGATAATGGATTGATTCAGATTGCAGAAAAGAGAGGTGTGAAATGCTTGTAATGAACACGACAGAAGCGCGGGCAAATTTCGCAATGCTCCTCAAACGGGTTGAGACTGACGGGGCTGCAATTATAAAAATGCCAAACGGTCGCTCCTTCCGAATTACCGTAGAAGAGCCGGAAGAGAAATTCCCCTTTGACAGCATACGCAGTTTCGGGAATCTTTCACGCGAAGAGATACTGGACATAATCCACGCTTCACACGAGCGGGCATGAGGAAGGAGTTTCCCATGACCTATGAAAAGGCAAAACTGGACGACACGGAAGAACTGACCGCACTGCGGCTAGAATACCTGCTGGAAGATTACGGGGAAATTCCCCAGGACAAGCTGGCAATGATTTCTGCCAGCCTCCCGGCATATTTCCACAATCATCTCAACAAAGATTTGTTCGCCTTTATATGCCGGAATGACGGTACGATTGCAGGCTGCTGCTTTTTGTATGTCTCGGAGAAACCCGCAAACCCCTCGTTCATAAACGGAAAAACGGGGACCGTCATGAACGTATACACCAGGCCACAATTCAGAAGACAAGGCATTGCGAGGGAACTTATGAAAATGCTTCTGTCCGAATCGGAGAAACTGCAGCTCGATTTTGTAGAGCTGAAATCTACCGATGCGGGCTACAAACTCTATAAGTCCCTAGGATTTGAAGATGCGGCATCCAAGTACCACAACATGAAATATATCATTGACCGTCAGGATGAAGCCTGACATTTCAGCGTCTCTATCCGTCCCCTGACGTTCGCCTCAAACTCCTCGTCGCTGAACTTCGGGTCGCGGGTCTTTTTCCAGATTGCACACGGAATGTCCGCACACTCAAGGCAGTTCGCATACCCATGCTGGGTGACGCAGCAGTTGTAGATAGCGCACTCCTTCCTGCCTGTATGAAAGACGATTCCCTTGCAGGCGTTGCAGCCCGCGCACATATCCTTGCAATAGCACTTTGAACAATCCGTACCGCATACGCTTATTGATCCGGTCATCATTTCACCTCGTTAAAAATCAGATTTCCTTGATTATACGGCAGGTTCACACCCATGTATTGTAAAAAGCCGACAGTCCTGCGGTTCGTCGTGCATCGCGCAGGCTCATGCCGTGGAACTTCTTGAAGTCGTTCAGAAGATGTGCCTGGTCAAAATAGCCGTAGGCAAAGACTGCATTCTGAACGTCAAAAGCCCCGTTACGGCACACGTCCTGCCAAAGGCTCTGGTAGCGGACGAGGGACGACAGTTTCTTTGGCGAAAGGGAAAGCGTACCGGCAAAAAGACGCTCAAGCTGCCGCTCGCTCGCATGGATGTCCTTCTGAAGCGAATAAAGATTCTGCGAACCGCGTGCGCGAATCATCTGCATGACCGCGTCAAGAACAAGATGATTCTGTGCCGGAACCTTCTGCACCGGGCGGGCAAGCAGGGAAAGGAGAATTCCCTCCGCGGCATGCGCAAAGTCTGCAAGGCCCATCCGTGGCGAGAACTGTTCCCGAAGCATCTTCCCGGCAGCCGCAAAGTGGGAGTTCAAATCAAAGAAGCCGTTTGCCGTCCCCGAAAGCGGCTCGTCAGAAAAGCGAGATGCCTGCCACACATAGAAGCGGATGCCGAAAAATCTTTTGTATGCATCCGGTGAATGCCCGGAGCGGAACATCCTGTCGTTTACCCCGCAGAAGCCCATGCCCGTGATTTCACGGTCATCGGGACTGCCCGCGCATCCGTCCGTCTCAATGATGATGTCCGCACACACATCCGGGATGATGACGGATGCGGCTTCGGCGATAGCATCTCGGCCAGAGGCAATCGCACTGTCACCGGCTTCTGCTTCCCGCCCTGCCGGCCCCCGCTCATTCCACGAAGTCCAGAAGCAACGGACATACGGGGCGAGCGCCGTACAGGGGAGCATCTCGCGGTAGCCCGGACGAGGAAAGGGTGTTGCGGTCAGCGGAAGGAACGGCATCTGTGTTTTCCCCGGGTTATCGTTATACAAACCATATAGTACACTGTTCTTCCTGCTTAATCTTCATATTTCCCCTCCATAAAAAAGCAAAGTCATTTAGTTCAATAGCCGCATGACAACTATTTTCATTCAATACAATGATATAGAAACGAATTCTACGAAAAATCGAAGGTGAAGGCACTGCCCGGAGGACGGAAAAACAGGCAATGACTTCAACTATCTTATTCCACCATAGAGAAATAGCGTTCAAACACCTCGCCACAGCCTGCCACCTCGTCGTTCAGGCAGATTGTGAGGGAGCGTTTCGTGTCGCGATTGTAGTAGCTGAAAAACTGAACGCCGGGGTCAAAGCCCTCAAGAAAGACAATGCGGGGGCCTCTTTCCGCATCCAGAAGCCCAGGCCGTACAGCCCGTCGTCGCCGTCCTGCCCTACCGTCCACGCTTCTTCCACAAGAGGTGCAAGCAGACTCTGGGCGTTTAGTTCCGGGTCCAATCCCGTCCAGAAACGGGCCATGTCCTGCGGGTTCGTGTACGCGCCGCCGTCCCCTCCCCCGATAACGGGAACTGCGTAGATATTGCTCCTGCCGTTCTTCTGATATGCGCTCGCCTTGACAATGCCGTCCGGGGCCCGCTCGTCAAGGCGGAAGAATCCGCTCCTGCCCATGCCAAAAGGCTTGAAGACATGTCCCGCCACAAAGTTCGGGAAGCTCTCGCCGGAGACAGCCTCCACGACCGCCGCGAGGATAACGAAAGCACCGTTGGAATACTTGAAACTCCCAGCCGCCGCATACGGCGTTTCCTGATTCTTCCAAGCGGCTTCCATCAGCGGAAAGAACTGCTCCGGCTTCTCGTAGCGGTAATTCGCTCCGCCGCACAAGGCAGCCTCAAAGTCATCGATATAATCTTCATCGAAGTAATCCGGTACTCCGGACGCGTGGTTCAAGAGCGAGCGCAGGGTCACGTCATCGGAAAGCCATTCGATCGAGCCGTAGTTTTGGGAATCCGGGCAGGATGTAAGAATACGCTTCGCGCAGTCATCGAGCCCGACCTGTCCCCCGGCGACAAGAGACAGCAGTGCCACGGCAGTAAAGCCCTTCGTGCCGGAAGCCGTCTGATAGCTGAAAGCCGGATTATTTGGAACAGAGAAGTTTTTGTCCGCGAAGCCCGCGCTTCCTGCCTCAATTACTGTCGTGCAGTCATATACCCCGAACACACCGGAAAAATGCGGGAAGTCCATGATTTGATTATACAGCTTGTGTACCGGGGTGTCTATCAGTGTCCCGAAGAAAAACAATAACTATCGTCACTGCTCCTGCGTATGCCCGTAACAGGGAGAGCGTACAATCCGTTCTTGGGTGTGCAAAACGTCCATTCTCAGCTGTGCTGCATGCCCATTCTTGGGTATCAAGAATGTACATGCTTGGACATCACGAATGTACATTCGTTGGTGTACTACATGCCCATTCTCGGGAGCATAGTCTAGCTGAATTGTGGTTCGTATTCTAGGAAGGCGGGAATGTATACTCTAGCTAGATTGTGATGGTCACTCTATCTAAACGGTAGGCAAGACATACCGTCCGCTCAGACTTTTGAAACCATCCTGGCGAAATGGAACAGCAGTATATCGGAACTGCGGCAGATAAGCAAGAGTTTAGGAGCTGCTTCAATTTCTTTACCCCCATCTTCCTATTGTATCATTTTTTCCCTGCTATAGGTACATGCTGCCGCCCTAGCTCCCAAAACTATTCTACTTGCCAAATTCCATAAAAAACGCTACCATACTGTATATGATTTACAGCTTCGATAAAGAAAAGGAGATGTAGAAAATTATGCACATACAACTGGCAGACAGTTCCCTGTTCGGGACGGTGAAGGCAATAACCCAGGAGACGATAGACGCGGTGTACTCCGCATATTACCCCAGGGGGGCAGTAGACTACTTCAAGGCGCACCACAATGACGAGGGCATCGCCGCAGACATCGAGGCAGGGGCAGTCTACGTACTCTTTGACGGGGACACGGCCGCGGGAACCATGACGGTAAAAGAGAACCACATCATGCGCCTGTTCGTCAGGAAAGAAGCCCAGCACCGTGGGTTCGGAAAGATGCTGCTTGACTTCGCTGAAGAGAAAATTGCGGAATGCTACGACGAAGCAGTGCTGGATGCGTCTTTTCCCGCCAAGCACATCTACCTGAAGCGGGGCTACCGTGACAAAGACTTCTGTACGGTTGAAACAGGGAACGGCGATTACCTCTGCTATGACGTGATGAGTAAAAAACTCGCCAGAACGGAGCCTCATGCCCAAGAAGACAGAAGCCTCAGACTCCGCCCCTACATCCATGATCGGGACTTCGACAGCATAAAGGACTGGATACGCGACGAACGGACGCATGCCCTCTGGTGCGCAGGCCGCACCAGTTTCCCGCTCCAAAAGGAAAGCTTCGGTATGCTGCTGCGGGAGATTTCAGAAAAGTTCGGGGACAGGCCCGTCATTGCGGAAGCCCCCAACAGTACCCCCGTCGGCTTCTACTGCTGGTCACTGAACCCGGACACAAACGAATGTATGCTGAAATTCGTGATGACAAGCCCGGAAGTCCGCGGCAAGGGCTACGGGCACAAGATGCTTTTCCTCGCCCTGCACTACGCCTTTTCGCTCACCGGAGCAGATGCCGTCCATTTGAACGTGTTCTCCTGCAACGAACCCGCCAAGCGATGCTACCAGAAAACAGGATTCACAGAGCGAAACGTCACGGAGAACGCATTTACCTTCCGGGACGAAAGCTGGGGACGTTGCAACATGATCATACGACGCGAGCACTACCAGCCCGCGTGATCCCGAAGCCACAGCGCGACACCGTCGGACTCATTGCTTCCGATTATCCCTGTCGCAATGGCCTTGAGTTCGGGGACAGCGTTTTCCACAGCATAGCACTCGTCAGAAATCTTGAACATGGGGATGTCGTTCACCGCGTCTCCGAACGAAACAATCCTGTCGCAACCGAGGAGCTTTTTGAGCTTGAGTATGCCGTTGTACTTGGTCGCCTTTTTGGGCATTATCTCGAACCACCATTCCGGCCGGTAGAGCTCCTGCTGGAAAGTGCAGGTAAAGCGGCCGTCCGCCTCAAAGAGCCGGTACGCACCCTCAAGCTCACCTTTCTCCCCGATACAGGTAAAGTAGAACATCTCGCCGTCGTACAGGCCGGCATCACCATCCAGCCGCCGGAAGCGTTTGTCACCCTTTCTCAGCGACAGATACCGCTCTTTGCCTTCGTTCAGGCAGGAGCCATCATAGGAAACCTTCTCTTCCCCGGCTATAAAAGAATAGACGAAGGGACTTATACCGCCCGCCGTCAGTTTCTCCCTGATGAAAACCTGTTCTTCACTGGAAAAGCCCTCGGATGAAACAAATCGCCCCGTGTTCGATTCCATTATGAAGGTCCCGTTGTAAACGATTACGGGATTCCTCACGTTCAAGCCCCGCGTCACCGTGCAGGCCGAAGTCAAAGACCGGGCCGTTGCATAGGTAAAAAACATACCGCCCGCAACCAGGCCGTTGATGATTTCCAGGCTTCTGGCATTTATGCAGTCATTCTTGTTCAGCAGGGTTCCGTCCAAATCTGAAACATACAGGGTTCTCATAAGCCGTTTCTAGCGCTCCAAGAGCTTCCTGGAAGCAGACATTGCATTCATCCTATTCTCATAAATCGATATGGTATCTTCAACCAGCCAGCCCTTGTCGAATCCGTACCAAGTAACGGTGCGGATCCTGCCATCAGAATCCTTTACGCTGTAAATCTTCTTGCCCGTAACCTCAAGTATATCTCCCTTTCTGGCATGCTGCAGGACCTTGTTCTCAAAGCCCGCATCTTCACGGAAGGCCGCCACAGGGTCTGTTATCACAGCCCATTCCACCCCCGGCAAGTAGGCAAGGGGTGCCTCCCCAGGAATTTCAAAATCGATGGTCTGCTCAACCTTTTTGTGGCACGAAGTAAAGGAAAGCAAAAGGAAAAAGAGGGCACCGGCAGCCCTCACGCAAAGGCATCTAGCTTTCATCACCCTCTGCCTCTACATACCGCCTCACGGCAGGGTACAGCTTCATGTCGCTGTCAACAAAATTCAGGCCCTCCAGTTCGGACGGCAAGGCCCAGCGGTATTCCGTGTGCTCGCTCAGCGAATAGGGTGTTTCCACCCCATCATGCGGCACGAAAACCCGGTAGGCATGGAGGGCCACATTCCTGCCGTTGTGGACAAAGGTCGCTTCCGCTATCTTGCTTCCGACCTCCACATCCACTCCAAACTCCTCGCGGAATTCACGGACCACGGCAGCAGCATCGTCCTCGCCCGGCTCCCTCTTGCCCCCGGGGAATTCCCACCGGCCCCCCATCTGCCCGACGGGGTTGCGATGGGCTATAAGCAGCCTGCCGTCACGAAGGACTATGCAGGCTATGGAAACGGCCCCCGTCGAATCCGCCAAGTCAGCCATGGCTTTCATTTCTAAAGCAGAACGACGCGGGGAATGAGGAAGTGGATAACCCCGACAACCAAACAGATGATTCCAAGGAACTTGCGGGAATCTATGAAGATTGATTCCACGGTTTCATTAAGGGAGGAACCGTCAGTTGAAATCGCATAGTATTCAACCAGAAAGGCAAAACCGCCAAGCAGACCCGCAAAGGCAGGAACGATGTCGCCAATAAAGGGAACGTCCATGGGGGAAAGGAGCTTGATTATCGCAACGAACATGCTGAGGACCCCAGTCACCAGACGGAACACCCGATTGTTGAAGACAGAAAAGTTTTCCAGCGATGTCTTTGGGGCCGGCAGACGGGCAGGAACAGCCTCCCCCCCAAAGTCACCAAAATCATCATCGTCAGACACTGAATCCTCGGCCTCTTCAAAGTCCTCTGAAGCCGGAATCTGGGCATCCTCGTCCCCGGCGGAAGCATAGACCGTGAGGTCACGACCGTACAGCAGGACAAGCCCCACTATAATATTGAACAGAACGGAAAGAAAGTAAAACTGTGCCATTCCCCAAAACTCTCCTTTTATCGTAAATCGTTTACTATTTTGGAATAATTATAATGCACAAAACGGATTTTGTATATAGTTTGCATTGCGCATACGGCTATTTCCTGATGACGGACGAACTGAGCGTTATGGTCTGCCCGTCCAGAACAAGGGTGCAGGACACCTTGCCCGCATCGTAATCGCCAAAGCTGGCCCGGATGAAGCGGCTCTCCCCTGCAGCGGAATCATAGAGGAAGTCCTGGTGGGATTCCTCTGAAAGCTGCCCGTCGCTGTTCGTCACCTGGAAGCGGGCGCCAAAGGACTTCTGCTCATAATCCCCCCTATGCCCCTTCTTGGTCAGGTAGGAGGGGCGGACCTCGACGCTCACCAAAAGCTGTTCCTGGAAGGAGAAGGCCGTCATCTCGCAGTACATGCCGCCGACCGTCCCCTCGTTGGCCCCCCCCCTGAGGAAGCGCAGGGCGAGCACGAGGGCAAAGCACATAAGCATCCCGATGAAGATGGCCCGGTTGGACTTCGTTGAGACCAGCACGCGGAAGAAGCCCCGCTTGGGAAGGTTCTTCCCCTCGGCCAGATCGCGGAGGGGCATCTTGTCGTTGTCGTAGTACTTTCTGAACTCCCCCTTCTGGTGGTAGAAGTGCAGCGGCTCCTCGCCCTCGGCATAACCGTCTATCGAATTCTCTTCCATAAAAATCCCCAGAATGCCCCAAAAAGACGAAGCTTTCTGGAGGCAAACACAAAAAAACTACTTGTTTATAACCGACTGGATCAGGCTGTCGGTACGCCACCATACGACTTCGGCCTTCTCGTTCTTTACGAAGAGCGCGGAAAGGATTCCCTTGTCGCTGAGGTCAAAGGTGTAATAGAGCAGCTTCATACGGTCCACGGGCAGCTCCCTCCGCAGAATCCTCTGTCCATCCCCCTGTATCATCTGCAGATCAAAGCCCTTTTGGGTGCTGACGATGAAAAAGAGCCAGCCACTTTCCGTGACGCCAAGGAAATCATACGGAATGCTGTACTGCTCGCCGGAAAAGCCTTCGGTAATCTCCTCGCTGTCGCTCAATATCTCTATCGGCTCGCCAAAGCTTCCGTCTTCAACCGAAAGCGAATAGACGCGGGAAGAGTCGTAGTCCACTCCCGACTGCAGGCGGCTGGCCTCGTCTATGTAGCTTTTGTAGTAGTCCACGGACAGGTAGAGGGTACGGCTGTTGTAATCGGGAATTATGGCGGTTATATTCGAAAACGAATCCAAACCGTCTTCCTTGAGGGGATTTGGCACGCTGTCCTTCGCTATGGGAAGCTGGTACAGCAGATAGCCGGAGGAGGAAAACCAGTAGACCGTGTAATACGACGACAGGTAGCAGACGACAACCAGCTCGTCCGAATTATTGGTATAGACCCCCTTTATGTAGGGGAAGGGCGTGCCCCCCGGCCCCTGCTGGCCTATATAATCCATGTAGTTGCCCTTGCCGTCGAAGCGGAGGACTATCTGGCTCAAGACCAGCTGCTTCCTTTCGTCCTGCTCCTGCCTGTCCAGCGGCAGGGTGTCTACGGCATAGAGCTTCTGGGAGGAGTCAACCGTGATGGCGGAAAGCTCGTTGAATCCATACTCCACGGCCTTCATGGTGGTCTCGCGCTCCCCCTTCTGTCCGATATAGGAGGACCTGGGGCTGAACTCTGGATTGTAGAAATAGACGATGAGGTCGCCAAAGTTGTTCATTTCCATGATCTTGCGCGCCTCTCCGTTGAGCAGGTAGAAGAAGCCGTTCCGCATGACCAGGGACGTACTGATGTCCGACACGGAGCTCAGGTTGAACACGTTCAGCTGATTCTCGAAGTTTCCATAGTCCAAGGTAAACACGGTCTTTTCCTCAAGGCTGGCAACCCTGCCGGGGCGGCTGCAGGACAGGAAAACGGAGGCCCCCAGGAAGCCCAGGACAACAAGCGGCAAAAGGGGGCAAATACGGCAGTTTTTCATATTCTAATAGGATAAAGAATCAAAGTCTTATTGTCAATGATTCAAAAAAAGGTTATAGTACACGTCGTTATGTTCGACAAGATTTTGACCTTTTTCTTTGGATCCCAGAACGAAAGGGATGTCAAGGCCCTGCAGCCGCTTCTCGCCCAAGTAGAGGCGAAGGAAAGCTGGGCACAGGCTTTTGCGGATGAGGATTTCCCCAAGCAGACACAGCTCTTGAAAGACAGGCTCGCACAGGGCGAGACGCTGGACGATATACTGCCGGAAGCCTTCGCGCTTGCCCGCGAGGCTGCCTACCGGGTCTTGGGAGAACGGGCCTATCCCGTGCAGATAATGGGCTCGCTCGTGCTCCACTCCGGCCGCATCACGGAGATGAAGACAGGAGAAGGAAAGACGCTCATGTGTACCTGCGCGGTCTACCTGAACTCGCTTTCCGGCAAGGGTGTGCATGTCGTGACGGTCAACGACTACCTGGCCGAACGCGACTCCAAGTGGATGGGACGCGTCTACAAGTTCCTGGGCCAGACCGTCGGCTGCATCCTGGCAAACATGGACAACGAGCAGCGCAAGATCGCCTACGACTGCGACATAACCTACGGAACGAACAACGAGTTCGGCTTTGACTACCTGCGCGACAACATGCAGGTGGACTTGAAGCGCAAGGTGCAGAGGGGCTTCAACTTCTGCGTCGTGGACGAGATAGACTCCATCCTCATAGACGAGGCGAGGACCCCGCTCATCATCAGCGGCCAGGGTGAGGACGACACCTACAAGTACCACGAGGTGGACAAGTACGTGGACATGTTCACCGAGATGGAGAAGGACCCCAAGACCGGCGACTACCCCGACGAGGTGGACATGCTGCCGGAGCAGCGGGCCGCCCTGCAGGGCGACTACAAGGTTGACGAGAAGAGCAAGCGTATTTCCTTCACCGACAAGGGAATGAACAAGATAGACGACATCCTGCACCAGCACAAGCTGATTGAGGACGGAACGACGGTCTTTGACGAGCAGAACTTCGAGTTCGTCCACTACTTTACCCAGGCCATCCGCGCCCACGTCCTCTACCACTACGACGTGGACTATGTGGTCAAGGACAACCAGGTGCAGATCGTCGACGAGTTCACGGGCCGCATCCTTGAAGGCAGGCGCTACGGGGACGGGCTGCACCAGGCAATCGAAGCAAAAGAGCATATCCGCATCGCCCAGCGCAACAGGACGCTCGCGACAATCACCTTCCAGAACTACTTCCGCATGTACGACAAGCTTTCGGGCATGACAGGAACGGCGGCGACCGAGGCCGTCGAGTTCAGCAAGATTTATGGGCTGGACGTGGTGGCCATCCCGACCAACAAGCCCGTCGCCCGCAAGGACGAGGACGACGAGGTCTACCTGAACGAATCGGACAAGTGGAATGCCATCGTCAAGGAAGTGGACGAATGCCACAAGAAGGGACAGCCGGTCCTGATAGGAACCGTGTCGGTCGAAAAGTCAGAATACCTTTCATCCCTGCTGACGCGGCACGGCATCCGCCACGAGGTGCTGAACGCGAAGAACCACGCCCGTGAAGCCTTGATAATAGCGGAAGCGGGTGCCAAGGGGTCCGTCACGGTCGCCACCAACATGGCGGGACGCGGAACCGACATCAAGCTCGGCGGCAACCCGGAGACCCGCGCCCGCAAGTGCGCCGGGACCGAGGCGAGCGACGAGCAGTATGCCGCAGCCCTCGCAATAGAGAAGGAGCAGTGGGAGAAGGACTATGAAGAGGTCAAGCATCTCGGCGGCCTCTACGTCATCGGAAGCGAAAGGCACGAGTCCCGCCGCATAGACAACCAGCTCCGCGGACGCTCGGGCCGCCAGGGAGACCCGGGCCGCAGCAAATTCTATATTTCAATGGACGACGACCTGATGAGGCTCTTCGGCGGTGAACGGATGAAGCGGATAATGGCCCGCGTAGGAATGGAACCGGGTGAGCCGATAAACCATCCCATGCTGAACAAGTCCATCGAACGGGCACAGAAAAAGGTTGAAGAGCGGAACTTCGAGATCCGTAAAAACCTTCTTGACTACGACGACGTGCTCAACCAGCAGCGTTCCTTTATCTATGATGAGCGCGACTCCATCCTCGCGGATGAAGATTTGGACAAGCGGGTCATGACGAATGCGAAGGACACCGTCGAGCAGATGTTCGAAGAGTACGAGCAGGAGGAAAGGCACAGCAAGGGCGGCAACGCCCGCAGCGCCCTTGTTGACAGGATAAAGAACAGCTTTGGCCAGATTGTTCCCTATGAACGGCTGACGGTCGAAGGTGTCGAGGCCATGCTGCAGGACGACCTGACGCAGAAGGAGCTTCTGGTCGGAAAGGAACAGTTCAACATGTTCATCCGCTACCAATATATCCAGCTCATAGACAGGAAGTGGCTGGACCAGCTGGAGTTCTTGGACGGCCTGCGCGAAGCAGTGTACCTGCGGTCCTACGGCAGCAAGAATCCCCTGACCGAATATAAAATCGATGGATTCAATGCGTTCGACAGCCTGCTTGCAGACATACGGACGCAGGTGGCAAGCCGCATCTTCAAGGTGAAGATACAGATTCGCCCTGCCGATGAGATTCCGGTCCACCGTCCCTTGGTGCAGAACATGACCACCAGGCACGACGAGGCCGGTTCTCCCATGGCGGCGCAGGCTTCCGCACCGCAGTCCGCAGGAGAACAGGCTCAGGCCAGTGCCAAGTCCGCGTTCAACGCCCGCGAATCGCAAATGGGAGCGCAGAACTCCGCGATGAAGAGCGGCAGGCAGGGACAGAACGTCACCGTCGTCCGCACCATGCCCAAGGTAGGACGCAACGACCCCTGCCCCTGCGGATCTGGAAAGAAATACAAGAACTGCCATGGGCGCAATGCCTAACGGCAGGGAAGAAATGCCTAACGACAAGACCGCATACCAAGTACAGATATTCGCAAACAGGCTCACAAAGAACCTGCGTGCCCTCAAGAAGTGGGCACGCAAAAGCGATGTGACCTGCTACCGGCTCTACGACCGCGACATCCCGGAAGTGCCGCTGGCCGTTGAGCTCTACCGCCTGCTCCCAGAAGAAATCTTCACCAAATTTCAGATTGAGAGGCTCCTTACCAAAGAGGCCGCCGCCATAAGCGCAAACGGTGCGGAAGCGGCAGCCTATATCGAGGACGCGCTCAAGAACAGCTGGCTGCACATCTACCTCTACGAGCGTCCCTACGAGAAGGACGAAGCGGAGGAGGACGAATGGCTCGACGCGATGGCGGACGCAGCTGCGAAAGCCACCGGCATAGGGCGGGAACACGTCATCATCAAGACCCGCAAGAAGATGCAGATGCGGGAAGGCCAACGGCACAGGAACCAATACGAGAAGCGGGGAGGAACGGATTCACGCCGCGAATTGCCCGGTAGAGAACAGAACTCAGTGCAGGGGACCGTACAGGAACAGGGGCAGCTTTTTTGGGTGAACCTGACCGACTACATAGACACCGGCCTCTTTTTGGATCACCGCCTTCTCCGTAAGGAAGTGCGAGAGGCAAGCGAGGGCAAGAGCATCCTGAACCTCTTCTGCTACACGGGAAGCTTCTCGGTCTACGCGGCCGAGGGCAAGGCGCGGCGGATTACGAGCGTCGATATGAGCCGCACCTACATCGCCTGGGCAAAGAAGAACCTGGAGCTCAACGAATTCAATCCCCAGAATGAATACAAGTACAGCTTCATCTGCCAAGATGCGGTCAAGTACCTGGAGGCCCGCAAGGCGGAGAAAGAGGCCAAGGAGGGGGTGAACCGCTTTGACATCATCATCCTGGACCCGCCGACATTCAGCAACTCCAAGGACACCGACACGGTGCTCGACATAAACCGGGGCTGGCCCGAACTGGTTGCCAACGCGCTGTCGCTTCTGAACGAAGGGGGCATTTTGTATTTTTCCACCAACAGCCGACGTCTGAAATTCGATGAGGCCAAGCTGCCGCAGGGCTCAGACGGAAGTTCCCGCTACACTGCGGAGGACATCAGTCAGCGGACGATAAGCGAGGACTACCGCAACCAGAAGATCCACCGGGTCTGGAAAATCACGCACGTCCAGACAAACAACTAAGCCTGTTCCAAGAAGTCCCTTGCGACAGAGTCGCGAGGACCTTTTGAAACAGTCCCAACTACACACAGAAAAAGGAGGGCCGCTCTATGGCAGACATCCACGTTTTTCCCGACGCACCGGAAGGAACGCCCGAAAGTAAGTTTGTACACCTGCACGTGCACTCGGACTACTCGCTCCTGGACGGGGCGAGCAAACTGGACACCCTGATTGCCCGCGCAAAAGAGCTGAACATGAAGGCCCTCGCACTGACCGACCACGGCAACATGTTCGGCGTGCTGAACTTCGAGCACATCTGCCACGCCAACGGGATAAACCCGATATGCGGCGAGGAATTCTACGTCGCGGAAGGCAAGCACACAGAGAAAACCGAAGTCCCTTACGCCCGCAACGGCAAGAGTTCCTGGTACTACCACCTCATCCTCATCGCGATGAACGACACGGGCTACAAGAACCTCTGCTGGCTCTCGTCAATCGCCTTTACCGAGGGCATGTACTACAAGCCCCGCATCGACTGGGAGCTTTTGCAACGTTACCACGAGGGGCTCATCTGCCTGTCCGCATGCATACAGGGCGAGGTTCCCAAGGCCCTCCTCTTTGGCGATGAGGAGCGTGCCTACGAGACTGCCCGCAAGTACAAGGAGCTGTTCGGCAAGGACCACTATTACATCGAACTGCAGGACCACGGGCTTGAAGACCAGAAGGCGGTCGCCCCCAAGCTCATCAAGCTCGCCCGCGACCTTGACATTCCCCTCGTCGTGACGAACGACATCCACTACTGCCGGCAGGACGACGCGGAGGCCCAGGACGTGCTCGTCTGCATCGGAACCAAAAAGCTTTTGAACGACCCCAACCGCATGCACTTCCAAGGCGACCAGTGGTACATGAAGACCGAAGATGAGATGCGACAGCTCTTCCCAGACTGCCCCGAGGCAATCGACAACACGCTCAAAATCGCCTCGATGTGCAACCTGACAATACACCAGTACAAAACCCAGGAGCTCAAGGATACCCTCCCCGTCTATCAGATACCGAAGGAATACGTCTCGCAGGACGCATTCGTCCTGCACCTCGTCGAAGAAGGCCTGCGCAAGCGCTATGGCGACCGGCTCAAGAACCCCGAGGACTGCAAGATGATCGTGGACCGGGCGATGTACGAGCTGAACGTCATCTTTACGATGGGCTTCTCCGGCTACTTCCTCATCGTCTGGGAGTTCATCAACTGGTCCAAATCCCTGTACGACGAACGCAAGAAGGAAGCCAAGCACTACATACCGATCGGGCCGGGACGTGGTTCTGGCGCAGGCTCGCTCGTCGCATACGCGATGACGATTACCGACATCGACCCATTCCGTTTCAGTTTGATTTTCGAACGCTTTCTGAACCCCGAACGCGTGTCCATGCCGGACTTTGACGTGGACATGGACTTCGAATTCCGCGAGGAAATAATCCAGCATACCGAAGACTGGTATGGTCTGCCACAGGTGGGCCACATCGTCACCTTCGGAACGGAAAAGCCCAAGGCTGTCATTGCGGACGTGGGCCGCGTCTTGGACATCCCGTTGAATGAAGTCGCCA
>JAILON010000088.1 GCA_024690865.1 Treponema sp.
AGTCAGGAATTCGAGACGGCGGCATACATCAAGAGCCATCTCAATGAATGGGGCATACCCTACGAGACGACGGGCGTCAGCGACATCGTTGCCACGATTACGGGCAGCTTCCCCGGAAAGACCGTTGCGATTCGGGGTGACATTGACGCACTCCCGATAACCGAGGCGACCGGTGTTGATTTTGCGTCTGAGAATCCCGGTGTCATGCATGCCTGCGGCCATGACATCCACGCAACCTATATGCTCGGCGCCGCAAAAATACTGAAGGACTTGAAGGATGAAATTCACGGTACCGTGAAGATTATCTTTCAGGAAGGGGAGGAGATTGGTGCAGGTGCCAGAAAGCTGATGGAGACCGACATCCTTGACGGCGTTGACAACATCGTCGGCGTACACAATGCTGCCGACAAGGACTTGGGCATCTTCTCCCTCAACTATGGGGTCATGTCGTCATACGGCTCGGGCGTTACTGTTACGGTTGAACGGACTGACGGTGCAAAAGGCAATCCCCTGCTTGCGGCGGCTGATCTGGTGAACACGGTGACGTCCCTTGCAACCCAGCAGGTGCCCGGCGAGGATCAGGGCGTTCTTGTTCCGACCGTCGTATCTACTGAAAATGAGTCCTGCGGTTTCCCGAAGAAAGTGGTCATCCAGCTCAATTTCCGCACGCTCGATGTGGAGACGACGAGAATCCTCAACGAGATCTCTGACCGTATCGCGAAAGGCATTGAGACGAGCCACGGTGTCTCCGTTTCCGTGACACATGTCAATCCCGGTCATGCCGTGAACAATGACCGGGAAAGCACTGACCGTGCTGCACGGGTCATTGCGGAGCGGTTCGGGGAGAAGAACGTCGAGTGGGCAAAGCCGAGCATGGGTGGGGAAGATTTTTCCTTGTATCAGGAAAAGATACCGGGCGTGTTCGTCCATGTCGGCGGCGTGACGGACGGGGTATACCGGCCCCAGCATACCGACAAAACTTTGGTGGATGAGAAGGTTCTGCTCTACGGGCTGGAATTCCTCCTTGCCTATGCCTTTGATTACCTGAACGATGAAAAAGCTGCATAGGAGGGATGTATGCCAAATCTATTCGATGTGTCCGTTGTCTGTGAAGATTTCTGGTCCATACTGCTCTACCTGCCCGTTACGCTGAAGCTCTCTGTCTTCGCGATGATATTGGGGCTGGCGATCGGTTTCGTGCTTGCACTAATCAGGATAAAGCGGATTCCGCTGCTGCAGAGATTCGTGACCCTGTTCATCTCGGTGATCCGGGGAACACCGATTCTCGTGCAGCTCTACGTTACGTATTTCGGCATCCCGATTTTCCTCAAGTACTACAGCTACTGGACCGGCAAAGAGGTGATGATCGGCAATGTTCCGTCAATCATCTACGCCATCGTCGCCCTGTCGCTGAACCAGTCTGCGCTGCATGCGGTTACGATTCAGTCCGCACTGCAGGCCGTGAACAAAGGGGAAATCGAGGCGGCGACATCGCTCGGGCTTACGCCCTTCCAGCGGATGAGCAGGATCATCATCCCGGAGGCACTTGAACTTGCCATACCGTCCCTGGGAAATACACTGATAGGTCTTGTAAAAGGCACGTCGCTTGCTTTCTCCTGTGCAATCGTTGAGATGACGGCGCAGGGAAAAATCGTTGCGTCCCGTAACTACCGCTATTTTGAGGCATACGTTGCCCTTGCGGTCATCTACTGGCTCATAACGATTTTCCTTGAGTTTGTCATTGCGCGTGTCCTGCATGCGGTGAGGGTACCTGATGCGCCGAAGCAGGAGAAAGCCGAAACTGGCATACGGGAGCTGATTCGCTCAGCCTTTTATACCGGACGGAAGAAATGCACCGCCGTGAGCATTGCGAGGGCAGGATTATGATACACATACAGAATCTGAAGAAGAGCTTCCAGCAGAATACCGTGCTTGACGGGATTGATTTCACGGTGGAAAAGGGAGATGTCGTTGCGATAATCGGACCGAGCGGAACCGGGAAGTCAACCCTGCTCCGCTGCATCAACCTGCTTGAGTCACCGGAGGAGGGAACCATTTCATTCGACGATTTCTCGTTTGATTACGGGAAGCATGAGAAGAAGGAAATCTCCGCGTTGAGGAAGCGGAGTACGATGGTCTTTCAGTCATTCAACCTCTTTCAGCGGAAGACCGTGCTGCAGAATGTTGCACAGCCCCTCATGTGGGTACAAAAGAAAAGCAGGGAGGAGGCCGAGTCCATTGCCCGGGAGCAGCTGGGCAAGGTCAAGATGCTGGACCGCCTGCAGTATTATCCCAAGCACCTGAGCGGCGGTCAGCAGCAGCGTGTGGCGATTGCACGGGGGCTTGCAATGGAGCCGGAACTGCTGCTGCTTGATGAACCGACGAGCGCGCTTGACCCCGAGCTTGTCGGTGAGGTTCTCACGACAATCCGGCAGATTGCCGCTGAGGGGAACACGATGATAATCGTTTCCCACGAAATGGCCTTTGTGCGGAGCGTGGCGACGAAAGTGATTTTCATGGAGGGCGGCAAAATCGTGGAACAGGGGACGGCCGAGCAGGTTTTCGAGTACCCGCAGAACGAGCGGACCCGGGCATTCCTGCTGCGGAACAACATTATTCTGCCGCAGGAGTACAACATCTAGCGGGGCTTCACTGGACCGGTGCAATGCCGCCGGCAACAGGCTGCCGTACGAATCACGGCACGGTGTCACACTGAGCACGGTACACTGTCACACTGAGCATGACACGGTGCCGCACTGAGTACGACAGTGTGTCACACTGAGTGCGACAGCCTGGCAGCAGAAGCATGACACACTGTCTGCAGCAGTACGGCAGCCTGTCAGCAGGAGGTATGACAGCGTGATTTCGTCCGGTAAAAAAGCCTGTGTAACAAATAAAAATGCTTATTTCTTATTGATTAACTATGTTATCTATGCTACAGTTTATTTGCCTAGTAATTATATAGGTATTTAGCAGGGGGAGTAGCTATGGCGTACAAGATTGCGGTTGCGTCTTCGGACGGGAAGCAGGTTGACCTGCACTTCGGAGGAGCGGCTTTCTTCCATATATATGATGTTGCTGATGACGGCTCGTTTACGGCGGCCGGGCGGCGGTCCTGCCCTCCGGCGGAAGCCGGAGGAAGCCCTGCCACGCCGGGTTCTGCTGGCAGTGGCTGCGGTGCAGGCGGCTGTGCTCCTGCGGGGGCTGCCTGCGGCGGGCAGGGCGGCGGCTGCGGCGCCGCAGGACCGTCTGCCCGGGTAGAACTGCTTGCGGACGTCCGTGCGGTCGTTGCGGCAAAGATAGGCTTCAACGTTACGAAGCAGCTGGAGAAAAAGGCCATCTCGGGCTTTGACGTTGACTGTACGGTACAAGAAGCCCTGACGAAGATAACGAAGTATTTCTACAGCGTGGACAACCATGTTCCGCTGGCACGGAGGTAGCTATGGCGGTTCAGTATTCAGGTGTGCGGGAGTCCGTTCCGGGGCGTTTGAATGACCTTGGGGATTCGAGCATACGGATCGAAGAACAATTTAAGAAAGGATGCCTCAAGCGGGCGGACCGGACCTTTGCGCAGGGCCTGCAGTGTCAGCAGATAAACAGCATGGCTGCCCTGATGAGCCTTGAGGATTCGGTGTTCATCAGCCATTCCCCGCAGGGCTGCGTGGGCTGCACGATTATGGCCGTTGACATGTACCGCGTGGGGCAGGCGCACCGCGGCATAAAGCTCATCAGGAATCCCCGCATTATCGTGACGAACCTTGACCAGAAGAGCGTCGTGTTCGGCGGGGAAAAGAAGCTGCGGGAGTCCGTTCAGAAGGCCGTTGACCGCTACCATCCCAAGCTGATTTTCATCTATGCCTCCTGCGCATCCGGTATCATCGGGGACGACATCGACGCGCTTGCGACGGCCTTCGCCGCCGAGTACCCCGGGACGACCTTTGTACCCATCCACTGCGAGGGCTTTAAGTCCAAAATCTGCGCAAGCGGTTTTGATGCGGCGTTTCTTTCCATTAACAAGTATATCCTTAAGAAACAGAAGAAGGAGACGGTACCCAACCTGGTAAACCTGTTTGCCCCGACGACGGTCAGCTTTGCCGACCAGAAGGAGATGGAGCGGATGCTGAAGCTGATCGGTATAGAGGTGAACTACATTCCCTTCTACAGTTCGCTCGAGAAGATAAAGCGCATTCCGCAGGCCGTCGCTTCCACGTCCATCTGCAAGGTCTTTGCGGACGAGTTCATGAAAACGCTGGAAGAAGATTACGGCATTCCCTATTCCCATACCGTCATGCCGATCGGAATCCGCAATACCGACAAATGGTACCGGGGAATCGCGAAGGTGCTCGGCAAGGAGGCGGAAGTCGAGGAAATTATCGCCCGCGAACACAAGAGGATAGAACCGCTCGTTGCGAAAATCCGCGCACGGCTGGAAGGCAAGCGGGTGTTCATTTGCGGCGGAACGGGCCGGTCCTTTGCCGCCGCTGCCCTCATCGATGACTTCGGCATGAAGCTCGTGGGCCTTGAAACGCCCACCTATGACGCGGATGCACAGGTTGACGTGGAATACCTGAACGGAATCCATAAGGATTTCGTTGTGGACATTGCGAACATGCAGCCCTTTGAGCAGGTAAACCTTGTGAAAAAGCTCCGGCCGGACGCATTCATCGGTGTGCCGGACTGGGCGGCGAAGCTGGGCATTCCGACCACCCACGTGCTTGACGGGAAGCGGCCGACGATGGGCTATGACGGCCTCCTGTACCTGGGAAACAAGATTGCCGATCAGCTGAGCAATCCCGGTTTCAACAAAAAGCTGGCGGAACATGTGAAGCTTCCCTACCGTGATTCATGGTATGAGAAGGATGCATTCAAATTTATCGTGGGGGCTTCCTGATGTCGTTTGTTACGGAAAATCCAAGGGGCGGCTGCGTCCTTGCAGGCATCAACTCAGTTCTGGGTGCGCTGCACCGCGTGTGCCCCATCCTGCATTCGGGTCCCGGCTGCTGCATGCAGACGACGGCGGCTGAGCAGGGGAACAGCGGTCACAAGCACGCCTGTTTCGTGAGCGGGGTATCGCTGCCGTCCAGCAACATGCTTGAAAAGGAAGTCGTGTTCGGCGGTGTGAACAAGCTGCGCACGACAATCGAAGGTGCCGTCGAAATCATCGATGCGGATGCCTATTTTGTCCTGACCGGCTGCACGGCGGGAATCATCGGCGATGACATTGCAAGCGTAACCGATGAGTTTGTTCAGAAGGGATACCGGGTGTATGCCATAGATACGCCCGGTTTTGCCGGAGACAGTCTGCTCGGCTATGAGACCGTGTGGAATACCTTCATCGACAGGCTTATCCTGCCGCCCCGTCCTGCTGCGGAATCCGGGCGCACGAAGCCGCTGGTGAACGTCTTTGGCATTGTGCCCTACCATGATCCCTACTGGAGCGGAACGCTCGAGGAACTGGACCGCATTCTGAGCAGACTGGGGCTTGAGGTGAACACCTTCTTTACGAAGCATCAGGGCATTGACGTGATTGAACGCTGCTCGGAGGCAAGCCTGAACATCATCGTGAATCCCTGGCTGTTCAAGGGTCCCGCGGAAAAGTTCGAGAAAAAGTTCGGGGTACCCTCGCTCCGCTTCCCCTTTGTTCCGACGGGGGCGAGCGATACGACCCGCTTTGTGCGCGAGCTTGCCGCTGCCCTCTCGCTGGACAGTGCGCTCGTTGAGCAGGTAATCCATGAGGAAGAAGACTACGTGTACTCGTACCTTGCGCAGAGCATCGGGGCGCTCAGCTGGAAGCGCTTTGCCGTTGCGGGTGACGCTTCGAGCGTCATAGGCATTACCCGCTACCTTGCAAACGACTACAGTTTTTCCCCGGTTCTTGCCGTGATTACGGAGACCATCTTCCGGCCGGAGGATAAGGAACGCATCGTTGCGCAGATACAGGAACTTGAGTATGCGGCACCGCCGAAGATTGTCTTTGCAAGCGACCAGTGGGAAATCAATCAGGCCATACGGAATGAGCCGGAGGAAATTACCCTCCTCGTCGGCAGTACGAACGAAAAGGAGGTTGCACTTGAAAAAGGCATCCAGTTCCTGAATGCGACCTTCCCGCTGAACGACCGGCTCGTGTTCAACCGGACGTATGCGGGCTACCGGGGCAGCCTGACCTTTACCGAAGACCTGTATGACAACTTATAGGGGCTGATGATGTACAAAATTTCAACGCGCGGACAGTATGCCCTTCTTATTATGGAGGATCTTGCGGAATCGGGCCGGGAGTGCTATGTGCCGCTCCGGGTCCTTTCCCACCGGAGGAATCTTTCCGTGAAGTATCTGGAGCAGATTCTTTCCCGACTGGTTGAAAAGAATCTGGTGACGGGGAACCGGGGTGTGAACGGGGGCTACCGCCTGACGCGGAGTGCTGACGATTATACCGTCGGGGAGATTCTCAGGACCATGGAAGGAGACCTTTCGCCGCGGAATCAGAATGACGGGAATACCGTCGAGTCCGAGGGAAGCCGGGCCTTCTGGGACGACTTTGAGAAAACGGTGAACGATTTCGTTGACTCGGTAACGCTGAATAGCCTTGTGCACAAGAACGAGGAGTTTGTCGGCTTTGAATACTGTATTTGAATACTGCGTTTGAGGAGAATGCAGCTTCAGAATTTTCTTGCGGTAAATATTAAATTGAGGAGGATGCCTGTATGAGGTCATTCCGTGCACGTACATGTGTTTTTGCTGCGGCTGCTGCCGCCTGTGTGTTCCTGTCTTCCTGTGGAGGAAAGAAGGATACTGATTTTGTATTCAAGATTGGCACTGCCAATTCAAGTCTCTGCGGCGCGCCGCTCCACGTGGCGATAGACCTGGACCTGTTCAAGGACGAGTTCGGGAAGGCCGGGCTCAAGTACGAGACCATAGAGATAGACCTGATGCAGGCAAGCTCCCTCGTCGTCGCGGGGAAGATAGACGCGACGCTCGGCCTGGCGGGAGGCCTTCTCCCCCAGATTGACAACGGACTTGAGATAAAGTTCCTGAACGGCCTGCATACGGGCTGTACCAAGTTCTACGTCAAGGCGGACTCTCCGTATCAGAGCATCGCCGACCTGAAGGGAAAGACGATCGGGCTCTGCGGCGTGCAGGACTCTTCCACTATCGTCTTCCAGCGGAAATTCCATGACTACGGATACACCGCATACGGGCAGGGGGCAGACTTCAAGATGGCGATATACGGCCTGACCGACCTGCCGCTTGCGCTTGAAAACGGCGCGGTCGATGCCGTCGGCCTGCACGACCCGGTCGGTTACCTTGCCGAGAAAAACTACGGCTTCAGGATGATCCTCGACACGAGCGCAGACGAGAAGTTCAGCCAGGAATACTGCTGCATGACCTTCGTCTCCTCCGAGGTCGCTAAAAAATACCCTGAGCACACCAAGGCATTCGTCCGCGCCATGCTCAAGGCCGCAGCCTTTGTGCAGGCGGAGCCCCTCGCCACGGCCGAGCTCCAGATCAAGAACGGCCATGTTTCGGGCGATGCGGGCACCAACGCGGAGATGCTCGCCTCCTACAACTACACGCCGTCCGTCGGCCTTGCCCGGAAGACCCTCTTCAATGCAATCGATCAGGTTGTGGACATGGGGATAATGCAGAACGTCAAGGACAAGGAAGTCTTCGTCGGCGAGCACTTCCAGCTTTATGACGACGTTCCGGACTCATATACCTACAGCAACGGCTCGTACACGGAGTCCACGGTAACGGTGCTGACGAACAACGCGAAGAAGCTCTAGCGGGTTCTTCGGACGAAGTTTCATTCTGAGGAGTTGCACATGAACAAAAAACAAAGGCAGACGCTGATATATGTGTTGCCGTTCCTGGCGGGCGCGGTCTCTGCGCTCCTGTACTTTGCCATTCCCGAAAGCGGGAAGCAAAAGCAGATGGCATCCCCCTATTACATGTGCTTCCTCCTCGCAGGGCTTCTGCTGCTCGCGGCTTGTGCCGTGGGAGGGGTGTTTGCCAGGGATTTCGGCAGGAAAATCAGGAACATGTTTCCCTTCTACACGGGGCTTATCCTCTTCCTCGCACTGCTGAACACAATTGTGTCCAAGACGAGGCTGCTGCCGGTGCTCTACTTTCCGTCGCTCGACCGGGTGACCGGCCTTTTGTGGGAGCAGAAGCTCTTCCTGCTCAAGAACCTCGTGTTCTCGCTGGGCCTCCTTGCACAGGGCTTCGCATTCGGGCTTGTGACGGGCTTCTTCACGGGGCTCGCACTCGGCTACAACAGGCACGTGGGCTACTGGCTCAACCCGGTGACCAAGTTTCTGGGGCCGGTGCCGACGACGGCCTGGATACCCCTCGCGCTGAGCGTCTTTCCGACGACGCACGGGGCCAACGTCTTTCTGATTGCCTTTGCCGTCTGGTTCCCCGTCACGCTGATGACGGCGAGCGGAATCCAGAGTGTCAGCAAGGTGTTCTTTGAGGTCAGCGAGACCCTGGGCGCGAAAACCTTCTTCAAGGTCTTCCGCGTGGCGGTACCCGCGAGCCTGCCGCAGATTTTCCTGGGCCTGTTCTACGGGATTGTCTCGTCGTTCGCAACGCTGATGGCGGTGGAGATGAACGGGAACTCCGAGGGCATAGGCTGGTACATCAACTGGCAGAAGTCCGTCATGCAGTATGACGGCGTGTACGCAGGGCTGATCGTCATCGCGGTCCTGTGCTCGCTGATCCTGACGCTCCTGTTCAAGGTGCGCGACAAGATAATGGTCTGGCAGAAGGGGGTTATCAGATGGTAGGGAACATAGAAATTCATGACGTCAGCAAGAGCTTTGACGATGTCCACGTGCTGAACGGATTCAGCCTGGATGTCAGGCCGGGGAGCTTCGTCTCGCTGATAGGCCCCTCCGGCTGCGGCAAGTCAACCCTGCTCCGCATCATCGGCGGTCTTGAAAAGCAGTATGACGGCACGGTATTCCTTGACGGGGAGCAGGTCACCCGTGCGGGGAGCGACAGGGGATTTGCCTTTCAGGGCTCCAACCTTTTTCCCTGGCTCACCGTGGAGGGGAACGTCGCGTTCGGGCTCAAGGCACGGAAGATTTACAGGGAGAAGAAGCAGGATGTCATGGACATCATCAAGCTGGTCGGCCTGAGCGGCTTTGAGGACTCATACCCCCACCAGATTTCCGGCGGCATGCAGCAGCGGGCCTCGCTTGCCCGCGCCCTTGTCGGGCACCCCAAGGTCCTGCTGCTCGATGAGCCGCTCGGTGCCCTGGATGCGTTCACGAGGATGAATCTGCAGGACGAAATCCTGCGCATAAAGAACGAGAACGACATGACCATGCTGATGGTCACGCATGACGTTGACGAGGCAATCTACATGAGCGACCGCGTCGTCGTGATGAGCGCGCGCCCGAGCCGCGTGGAGGCCGTCATAGACATAGAGCTTCCCCGCCCCCGTGTCCGCGTGCAGGACACCTTCTCCCTCTACCGCAACAGGATTCTGGACATCCTGAACCTGGGCGGCAAGCTGCATGACGTGGAGTATACGATTTAAAGATTCTGGAAGCAGGAGATACAAATGGCTTTGAAGGCATTGTCAATAGAAAGCAGGTGTCTGCACCTGGAGAAGGATTCGGACGCGGAGGGAAGCCCCTGCGGGCAGGCTGGCAGCACACCCTGCGGGCACTACGGTGCTGTCAGCTTCCCGATTTACCAGACGGCGACCTATGCCCACCCCGGCGCGGGGCAGAGTACGGGATTCGACTACAGCCGCCTGCAGAACCCGACCCGCGAGCAGCTTGAGAAAGTCGTCTGCCAGCTGGAAGGCGGCGTGGATGCGCTGGCCCTCTCGTCCGGCATGGCCGCCATATCGCTTTTGATGGAGCTGTTCGCTCCGGGCGACCACATCATCGCTGAGTCCGACCTCTACGGCGGGACGATACGGCTCTTTGACAACGTGAACATCAAGAACGGGATTGAGTTCACGCGCGTGAACTGCGCAACGGCAGACCTGGAGCAGCTTGTCACTCCCAGAACGAAGGCGATCTACATAGAGACTCCGACCAACCCGATGATGAACGTCGCTGACATCGCGAAGATTGCCGGGATAACCAGGAAGCATGGACTGCTCCTCATCGTGGACAACACCTTCATGTCGCCCTATTTCCAGAACCCGCTCTCCCTTGGTGCGGACATAGTCGTGCACAGCGGAACGAAATACCTGTCGGGGCACAACGATACCCTCTCGGGCTTCATCGTGACGAACAGGGCCGACGTGCAGGAGAAGCTCCGCTTCCTGATAAAGACGACCGGATCGGGCCTGTCGCCCTTTGACAGCTGGCTCACCCTGCGCGGCATAAAGACGCTCGCCGTCCGCATGGAGAAGGCTCAGGAGAATGCGGTTAAAATCGCGGAATGGCTTAAGAAACAGAAGTCCGTCGTCAGGGTGCTGTATCCCGGCCTCCCGGATCATCCGGGATACGAGCTGCAGAAGCGGCAGGCGAGGGGATTCGGCGCGATGCTGACCTTCCAGACCGACACGACGGAGCGGGCCCTGTCCGTACTGAGCAGGGTGCGCCTGATCCAGTACGCGGAGAGCCTCGGCGGAGTGGAGAGCCTCATCACATACCCCACCACCCAGACCCATGCGGACGTGCCGGAGGAAATCCGCCTGAAGAACGGCATTACCCCCGCAACGCTCAGGCTTTCGGTCGGCATAGAGAACGCAGACGATCTTATCAGTGATTTGGAGCAGGCCCTGAGTTAAGCAGGACCCGGGACTCATGCGTGCATGCTTGAATGCGTCGGGCCGCCTTCCTGCAGGAGTATGCAGGGGCGGCCTTCATCATATCCGCAGAACCTCGTCGCAGGAGCGCAGTACCTGCTCGTCGTGACTGACCACGACGATGCTTTTTCCCGTGTCTGCCAGGCTCCGGAACAGGCCCATCACGCTGTCCGCCTGCTCCCGCTCGAGCGAGGCGGTCGGTTCGTCCGCGAGCAGTACCGGCGGGTCGTTCATCAGGGCCCGCGCTATGAGGACCCGGTGGTTCTCCCCGCCTGAAAGCTCCGCCGGATAGCATGACGCGAGCTGTCCGATTCCGAGTTCCGCAAGCAGGCTCTCCGCCCGCGATGTGCTCTCCTCAGGCGGGGATTTTTTTCCGATGCATGCGGGGAGGCGGACGTTGTCGAGTACGGTCAGGTTCTCCAGGAAGCTCTGCTCCTGCGAGACGAAGCCTATCATCCTGTTCCTGAACACAGAGCCCGGCC
>JAILON010000158.1 GCA_024690865.1 Treponema sp.
TCCATTGCCCCCGGCGGGACGTGTGGGAGGGGAATCCCGCCCCGTCTGGGCTTGTCCCCGCCCGCGCCGCAGGGGCACGTCAGGAACCGTCCTGCGAAACCTCCCGGTTCCCCCCGCGCTCGATGGCACGGGCTCCGCTCCAGTTTCAACAGGACTTCATTCATTCACCCTGTCAAGGGTGAATGAATCATGTTATCCGTAGGATAACATGAAAAAATTGCCAATTCGCAACTTCTGATTCCATTATACTGCTAGTTAGCAAATTGTCAACAAGTTTTCTTGCTTTTTCGCAATTTTTCTTTTCCGAAAATGTAAGTATGGAAATAAAAGGGCACGACCTGGTGATGCGGATTGACGACAGGCTGAAAGAAAAGAATCTCAAGCGGAAAGCTCTGGCGGAAGCTTGCGGCTTCAATGTCGCCAATGTCACAAAGTGGGACAGGTACGGCTCCCTTCCTACTGCCGACACGGCCTACCTCATCGCACAGGAGCTGGGCGTGTCCGTGGAATGGCTCTTGACCGGCAGGGAACGGGACGGCCTGTCAGCGGAGGAGCGCCGCCTCCTGGACGGCTGGCGGCAGCTGGACGGCCGCGACCGCGAGGACGTGCTCGGCATCGTGGAAATGAAGCTGGAACGTTCTACGCCGTCATCCGTGGCGGAGGCCAGCCCCTCCGCCGGGTAAGGGCGGTATACCTCCGCCCCCGGCCGCCACGATTCCTTTGACGGCTGCATTTTTCCTTTGCAATCCGCCCCTCTTTAAGATATAATAGATGGCGACAAATTTCCGCTAGACAAGAATGGCCGCACTTTCTCAAGGAGGTAAAAGATGACCAATGCCCGCCGCAATGCAATTGAGCATCTGGCAGCTGCCGTCAGGGAGCAGCTGGAGGTAACTACCCCCGCTGACATGACAAAAGTCGTAACCGGACTCGGCGGCAGTTTGAAGGCAAAAACTTTTGATGACCCAACTATCTCCGGCATGATTCAGAAAGTTGGGGACAGTTTTGAAATTTCCTACAACGAAGAGCACTCCGAGCTCCGCTCCACATTCACCATCGCCCATGAGCTGGGGCACCTGTTCCTGCACATGGGATATTTGGTAGATCCGGAAAAGTGGAACAGGATAAATGAATACCGTGACTCTCCCAAATACCGGCAGGGATATTCGGAGGAAGAATACGAAGCCAACCAGTTTGCAGGCTCTTTCTTGATGCCGGAAAGCGAATACCGACAATTCGTCAAAGACAACAGCGAGGACCACAAAATCAGCATCGACATGATAGCCGAACACTTCGGTGTTTCCCGTGATGCTGCATTAACAAGGGGGAAATGGCTTGGAATCATCCGCTGGTGATAAAATAATTGCACAGCTTTCCGAAGCGGACAGGGCAGCCCTACAGGGAAGAAGTGGCGAGCAGGAAAGAGACATCTACGTATTTTTCTCTTTCGACTTGGTCGGCTCCACGAAATTCAAGACCGACGAGCAGGAAAAATGGCCGTATGTAATCTTTAAGTTTTACGAATTGACTTATAATGAGTTAAAAAACAAAATCCCGCGCGTTGCCGTATGGAAATACTTAGGAGACGAAGTCCTGCTGTATATTTCGCTCCACGCTTTTGGATCCGACCATGAGATTTACAAGATTCCAGAGAACGTGTTTTCCGTGCAATCAAGCGTGAGCAAGGTGCTCCAGGCCCTGTTTCCTGGAGAAAAGCTGAGGATAGACATAAAGTCTACGATCTGGATTGCAGGAACGGTAATGCTGCGGTCGGAAGAATTCATTCCTGACAAAATGCCGCTGGCGGTCGGTATCTACAGGAACCTGAAAATGAAACTTTCTATTGGAGATCAGACGCAGGATGACTTCATCGGGCCGGACATGGACACAGGGTTCCGGGTGGCAAAACACGCCCATAAGAACATGGTCGTTTTGAGCGCAGACTTTGCATACCTGCTGTATCGGATGAAAAAACCGAGGCGAATGAAGGGTATTGACGGCAACATGAAGATTGTCTCGCTTGAGATTCTAAAGGGCGTGTGGGACGACAAATATTATCCAATCGTCTGGTATTGCGACGACTGGAAGACTGCAGAAAAAAACTTCCCCTATGCAGCATATAAGGAAAACACGATTGTAGCAGAGGTCTTGTCCGGCTGTACTGAGCCCGTCAGTTACCTAGAAAGGATTTACGATGAACTTGACAAAACAGAGTCCGCAGATGAGTTCGTTGATGAGTGCGAAAAAATAATTTCCCTCGGAGACAGGAAAACTGTCATGCTGGAAACATGATTTCGTGTCTCCCGGCGGGGGGACAGATTTTTTTATTGACCTTTCTACACCATTGACGTATAATAAACGGCATGGAGTTCATCGAAACGCCTTTGTTCACGAAGATAATCACGGAGGTTCTTTCGGACGACGAGTATGCGGCCTTCCAGAATTATCTCATGGAGAACCCGGAGCGCGGGGACCTGATAAAAGGCGGGTCTGGAATCCGCAAGGTCAGATGGAGTCTTCCGCATCAGGGGAAGAGCGGAGGCATGCGGGCCATCTACTATTACAAGGTCGTAAACAGCCAGATTTTCCTTATATATGCCTATACAAAGAAAAAGCAGGAAGACCTGACGGAGGCGGAAAAGAAACTGTTCGGGCAGATTGCCAAGGAGTTCCAGAGTGAAAGAGAAGGAGTTTGACTTCAACGAGCTTGTGGAAAGCATGCGGCAGGCGGTGGCCATATCAAAGGGCGAGATGAAGCCGTCGAGGGTCTTTGTCTACCCGGAGATTGACGTGAAGGCCGTCAGGGAGAAGACGCACAAGACGCAGGAGGACTTTGCCCACATGATCGGCGTGAACGTCGGCACCATCCGCAACTGGGAGCAGGGCAGGAGGAAGCCCGACGGGGCGGCAGTATCCCTGCTGAAAATCGTCTCTGCAAATCCGGAATACGTGGAAAGCATCCTGCAGGCGTAGCCCTGCGCACTCGGTGGGAAAGAAAATACCCATCCCCCGTTAGGATTGAACAAACGTTACAAAACCCTATCAAGCCGCAACAAAAAAAGCCCCTTCCCGGAGAAACGCAAAAGCCGGAAAGGGGCAGGTCGTCATATAGGAGGTTGCCTTTATGCCCCGCAACCATAGCACAGACGGAATTTCTGGTCAAGGTTCTGGTCCGCAAACTCATACCACCTTGGGCAGGAAATACGCCCCGTAAAGCCCCGCGACATCCCGTCCCAGCGCGTCCAGCTCCTCCTCCCGCACGTGCTCGCTGTAATGCTCGGTCATCTCCTTGGTCTTGTGGCCGACGCTCCCCTGCACCGCGCTCATCCTGGCGCCGCCGTGCACCATCGTCGTGATGAAGTCGTGGCGGCATGAATGGAACTCGTAGCGGGCGGCCTCCTCCCTGGAAAGGCCCAGCCTCGCAAGCTCCTCCCGCATGGCATCAAGGAAGGTCTTGCCGTCTATGGGCTTCTCCGGGAGCCTTCCCCAGAACACGAACCTGTTTTCCCCTCCGTGCGGGTTCAGCTCCAGCTGGCGGGCAAGGGCGGCCATCAGGGAGGGGATGGGGCATACCGCCGTCCGCTCGTCCCCGTTCTTGGTGGACTTGAGCCCGTCCTTTGCTGACCATGAATGCCGCACGTGTATCCGCCCCTTCTCCATGTCAAGGTCCTCGCCCCGCAAGGCAAGAATTTCCCCGCACCGCATCCCGGTAGTCATGGACAGCATGAAGGCAAGCTTCGCCCGCCCGTCCTTCCATTCCCTGCGGAAAAGAGCGTCCTTTATTTCCGGCGGGAACACCTCCCGCTTCCGGTAGCTTCCCTTGAAGCGCACCCAGCGGCGGGACAGGTCTTCCCGCATGAGCCCCTCCCGGTATGCGTAGCCCAGGGGCTTGGTCATCGCCTCCATTATCTTGTTCTTCGAGTGGAAAGAAAGGGCCAGCCCCGAAAGCCGGTCCAGGGCACGGTCAAGGTCTGCCTTCGTTACGTCGGCAAGGAGCTTCCCTCCCAGGACCTCCGCCCAGTGCCGCCGGATGGCGCTCCGGTGGGCATCAAGGACCTGCGTCCCCGGCGTCTTCCCCGCCCGGACCTGCTCGGCAAGGTAGCGGCTCTTCCCACGCGTCCAGAAGTCAAGGGCATAGTCCACGGCAACAATGTCCGCCCCGTCGCCGGGCAGGACGTAGGAGCGCACAAGTCCCCTCGCCTCAAGGCCGGAAAGCAGAGCCTCGGCATCCGTGCGGGTAAGGTCCCGCCGCGAGACAAGGCGCCTCACGTCTGCCGACATTTCCTGAGCCTTTATTGCGGGGCCCGACAGCATCTGGCAGGCCTTGCGGAATGCCTTCGTCCGGTTTTCCTCGCCGGTTGACCTGCCGGACGTATAGCCCGGCCCGTTTTCAAGCTTGAACATGACATAGTAGAAGCGGGAGCTTTTGCGCTTGTAGAGTATAAATGGCAACGGTTCGCGCACGGTGGACCTCCGTAAAGGCATCATCTGGAACTTGACACTCCACTTGACACCTGCTGTTTTTCAACGGAAAATGGCCCGCCCGTTTTTTGGGTAGGGAGGGGCAAACTCTTGCAACACAACGAAATGCCCCGTTGACGCATGGCGGATTCGAACCGCCGACCCACTGCTTAGAAGGCAGTTGCTCTATCCAACTGAGCTAAAGCGCCGTAACTACTACTATACAACAACAGGGCGACTTATTCAAGTGCGGCAGCCAAGTCCACTGCCGTATCATCAAGACTTCGGCAAGCCGCCTGCAAGACGGCAGAAAACACTTGATTTTTCTTAATATAGTGATAAAATCTTTATCTTATGGAAATCAACAAGAACAGTTCTTCTATACTGACAATAGCGCTGACCTTCCTCCTGGGAACTGCAGCCGTACTCTGTGGATCACGGGCATTCTTCCATTCCCAGACCGAAAAGGAACTGGGGCAAATTGCAAAAATCCGCAGTTTGGACTTTGACGCAAACTTGAATTCGGAACTGAAGCTTGCCCAGCAGATGGCTCTCAGCCCGACGATCATCGAATACATGGACCGGCCGTCCGATCCCGAGCTGTCCCGCAGGGCGCAGGCGGAAATCCAGGCCTTCCAGCAGAACTTCAAGGGAAAGAACACCTTCTCCATATCGGACAAGGACCTGCTCTACTATTCCAACGGGGCAGTCCTGTATACGCTGGACAAGTCGGACCCGGCAAACTCATGGTTCCAGGCCTGCCTCGACCTGGACATTCCCTATACCTTCATGGTCAGCTACGACATCGCCCTCAAAAAAACCATGCTCTGGGTCGATGCCATAGTCCGCAACAAGGCCGGGAAGGGAATAGGACTCATAGGAACCGGCATAGAGCTGTCGGATTTCGTTGGCCAGATGTACCAGGACAGGAACCAGAAGGAGGTCATGTTCTTCTTCAACGCCGACCAAGAGGTAAGCGGAGCCAAGGACACCAAGCTGATTGAGCAGCACGCAAAGATAACCGACCAGCTTCCGGAACTTTCGGGCAAAGACCTGTTTCCCACGGATACCGTGCGCCACAGCAGCCTGCTCGGCGAATACCTGCTCGCTCCCATCCCGTCCGTGGCATGGACCATGGTCCTGTACCGCCCCTTCACGATGGTGGAATTCATACAGAACGCCCTCATTCCCCTGGCCATCGTCCTGATTTTGATCGTCATAATCTTCATCCTCTACACGATGACCAGCCTGTTCAGCCCCTTGGGCGAAGTTCGCGACACGGTGAAAAACATCGCTTCAGGGGAAGCGGACCTTACCCGCCGCCTGGATGCCGACATCCGGACCCCCTTCAAGTCCATCCACGCCATAATCGAAGGATTCAACGCCTTCATGGAAAAGATGCAGGGGATGGTGCAGGGGCTCAAGACATCGGGCAACCAGCTGGATACGGTTTCCGAAGACATGAAGTCCAGCGTCTCCTCGGTGTCCAACTCCATGACCAGCATCCGCCTGAGCATTGGCAACGTGCAGGAGCAGATTGAAAGCCAGGCCTCCGGTTTTGAAGAAACGGCCTCCGTCGTCAAGGAAGTCGCCTCCAGCATATCCACGGTCAACAACATGATCGACTCCCAGGGCAGGAGCATACACGACTCGTCGGCCGCCATCGCCCAGCTGGTCAAAAGCATAGAGCAGATCAGCGGCTCCATGGAGACCATGGCGGCCTCCTTCTCGCAGCTGGACAAGGAAGCCCAGAGCGGCATGGCGAAGCAGGAAAAGGTAAACGAGCGGATTTCCCAGATAGACGAACAGTCCCAAATGCTGCAGGAGGCAAACACCGCAATTGCCGCAATAGCCGAACAGACCAACCTCCTGGCCATGAACGCCGCAATCGAGGCCGCCCACGCAGGCGAAGCAGGAAAGGGCTTTGCCGTCGTTTCCGACGAAATCCGCAAGCTGTCCGAAACCTCATCCAGCCAGTCCAAGACGATAGGCGACCAGCTGAAGAAGATCCAGGACAGCATCGGCGAGATAGTCGCCGCCTCGCAGGAGTCCAGCGCGGCCTTCTCAGGCGTGTCGGTCCGCATCCACGAGACGGACGGCCTGGTGCGGTCGATCCGGGAATCCCTTGAGGAGCAGAACTCCGGGTCCAGGAGCATCATCAGCTCGCTCGCCAGCATGGACAAGAACACAAACGATGTGCGCAACGCCTCCTCCCGCATGGCGGAAGGCAGCGCGCAGGTTCTGGAAGAGATGAACAGGCTGCGCGATTCCGTAGAGGCCGTGAGGAACAGCATGTCGGCCATGTCCTCCAGCGCACAGAGCGTCGTCAAAAGCGGAAGCCAGCTTGACGACAGCGTGACCCAGATGGAACTGACCATCGGCAAGCTGAGCAACGACATCCGGCAGTTCAAGACGGAAGGATAAACTTCTGGGGCGGGGGCCTCTCAGGCGTGCTGCCTTTTCGGTGCCGCCCTGCCGCAAGGCATTTTCCCGCCCCAGCGGTCCTTTCCAGCACGCTTTTTCCCTGCCCTCCAGCATAAATATTGCCTTTACCTTCCAACTCTGCTAGAATACAAAAACTATGGAAACGATTATACAGCCAAAGGTCCTGAAGGGCTTCAGGGACTCCCTTCCCAAGGACGAAATCCTGCGCTCGTCGCTAATTGAAAAACTCACCAAGATATACCAGTCCAGGGGCTTCGTGCCCATCGACACTCCCGTCCTGGAGTACACGGAAATCCTCCTCCGCAAGAGCAACGGCGAAACCGAAAAGCAGGTCTTCCGCTTCGAAGACAACGGCGGCCGCGACGTTGCCATGCGCTTCGACCTGACGGTGCCCTTCGCCCGCTTTACGGCAGAGCACCGCGAAGAGCTCTACTTCCCCTTCAAGCGCTACCACATCGCCAAGGTCTGGCGGGGCGAAAAGCCCCAGGCAGGCCGCTACCGGGAGTTCGTCCAGTGCGACTTCGACTGCGTGGGGAGCGATTCCGCCGCGTCCGACTTTGAAATCCTTGAGCTGATGAAAGCCGCCCTCGCCGAAATCGGCGTGGAAAAGGTGACGATACACGTGAACCACCGGGGCATCTTCAACCGCTTCCTTGCCAAAATCAATTGCACCGACAAGAGCGAGGACATCCTGCGCATCGTGGACAAGCTGGCCAAAGTCGGCAAAGCCGAAGTCGCCAAAGAGCTCGCCGAAATAACGGGGAACAGCCAGTCCGCGGACCTTATCTTAGACTACATACAGCAAAAGGAGAACTGGGATGCAACCCTCGCCCACCTGGAGGAACTTGCAGGAGGCGAGGCAGAGGACACGGTACGGATGCGGAACATCCGCGCGATGATGGATGCGGCAGGCATCTCCGCCTCCTACATGCTTGACCCATCCATAACGCGGGGACTGGACTACTACACGGGCGTGGTCTACGAGACCTTCCTGGACGAACTGCCGTCGATCGGCTCGGTCTGTTCAGGGGGCCGCTACGACAACCTCGCCGGCCTCTACATGAAGGAGCGGATTCCCGGTGTCGGGGCGAGCATCGGACTTGACCGCCTGATTGCCGGGCTGTCCCAGTTGGGCCTTGCCGAAGGAAGGGGCAGCTACATCGAAGCGGAGATTTTCAACCAGGACGAGAAGCGAGCAGTGACCTACGTCAAGGCCGCCGCAGCCCTCCGCGAGCGGGGTGTCGCCGTCGAAGTTTTCCCCGATGCGGCCAAGATGAACAAGCAGTACGCCGTCACCGACAAGAAAGGCATCAAGTGGGGCATCTTCGTCGGCGAGGACGGCTCGCTCACGCTCAAGAACCTCGCGACCCGCGAGCAGTTCGAGGGCATCAGCGCGGACGAGGCGGCAAATAAAATTAAAGGAAACTTGTAAAGATTCTGGGGGTCCGGGGGGATACCCCCGGCAGCGCCGGGAAGAAGGGAGAGTTTGAGAGGGAAGGAACCCTCGCTTCTGCGTAGGGGGTTCCTTCCCTCTCATTATATAAGGGGGGTGCAGGGGGACTCCCCTGTAATTTTAGACCTTGAACAGGTCTATCTGGCTTCCAATCTTGGAGATGGAATCCTGCACCTGCTTTGAGATGTCGCCGAGGGCGGCACCGGTCTCGTTTATCTTGCGCGCACCGTTGCCCATCTCCTCCATGCCGTCCTTCATGCTCGTCGCAACGTCCTTCAAGCTTCCCATCTCAAGGGTTATCTTGTCGCTCATCTGGGACATCATCTTGGAGGACTTCTGGACTTCCACGGTGGAATCGTTCATGCCCTTGAGGGCCTCGCTGATCTGGCGGGAACCCGCATTCTGCTCTTCCATCGCGGCCTTGATCTGGACGACCAGCTCGTCAGTTTCCTGAATCTTGCTGGACACGGAGTTGAACACCGCACTCGTCTCCTGGGAAGCCGTAACGACCTCGGAGATGGAGTCCTGAATCTTCTTGAGCTGCTCTCCAATCGTCTTGGACTGGCCGGATGAAGTCTCGGAAAGCTTTCGGATCTCGTCCGCAACGACGGAGAAGCCCTTTCCGGCCTCACCCGCATGGGCAGCCTCGATAGCCGCGTTCATGGCGAGCAGGTTGGTCTGCTCCGCTATGCTGGAGATGGCCTGGTTGGCCTCCTGCAGCATCTGGGACTGCTCCTCAATCTGTTTGATCCTCTCGTTCACGTCCTGCTGCTTGGCAAAACCGGTCTTCGCATCGCTCTCAAGCCCGCTGAAGGAGGCGGCCATCTTGTCAACAGACTTGTTGACGCTCGCGATGTTGCCCATCATCTCTTCGATGGCGGTGGAAGCCTGGGCGACACCGGCCGACTGCCGCTCAATCATGTCGTTGAGCGAGGTGATGCTTCCGGCAATCTCATCGACCGCACCCGCCGTCTGGTCGACAGAGCTCGTCTGGGCGGTAATCTGCCCGGAGATGCTGTCTATGTTGGCGATAATCTGCGTAATCGCGCTCGCCGTGTCCTCCGTACTGGCGGACAGGTCGTTACCCGTGGACTCAAGGACGTTCTTGGACGACTTGACCTCGCGGACGATCGTCTGCAGCTTGTCGCAGAAAAGGTCAAAGTGGATGATGAGGTCACCTATCTCGTCGCGGACGAGCAGCTTGACGCGCTTGGTCAGGTCCGCGTCTCCGGCGGACAGCTCCTTACAGACCTTGGTGACGTTGTTGATACGCCACATCAGCCAGAAGATGAAGCGGCCCACGATAATCATGACCAGAATGGCGAGCACAATCGTCACGGGGATAATCGTACCGATGCTACGGGTCTTTATCGTATCGACGGCCTTGAGGCTCTTGGCGATGAAAAGCATTCCGTTCACGGACCCGTCGCCCAGCTTGAGGGGGGCGTAGACCGTCAGGTACTCATTGCCCTGGATGATGTTGCGGCCCTTGTACTCGCCGCCCTTGCCCAGAACGAGGTCGATTATCGTCTTGTTGTCAAGATTGGTTCCCGCCAAGGACTGGCCCTTGTTGTTGCGGAGGGTCGTACCCATGCGGGAGCTCTCGGAGAAGGTCGTACACTCAACGTTGTAGCTCCTCTTGAGCGCATCCAGGAAGTCTCCCGCATCCTCAGAGGCCAGGTCGTAAATGGCGACGGAAGCTCCGGATATCTTGCCCGCGACCTTAACAGGCGAAGCACAGATGACACCATACTTGCAGGCCCCCGCAGGCTCGCAGCTGGAAACAGAGGCCCCCTTCAACGCCTGGCTCACGGCGTAGACAGAGGAGAGGCTTGTACCAGCCGGGAAGTCGGAGTCGGAGCTTGCGATGACGGTTCCTTTGTTATCGGTAAAGAGAAACACATCTATGTTGGAGTCATCGTCCACCTGCTTGGCATACGACGTGAGGGCGGACTTGCTGTTGGCGGCAAAGTCGCTTATCGTGGTCTCGTCCTTGGCGGCCAGCACCGCGATTTCCTTGGCGACATCCATACGGTCATCCACCATCATCTGGCAGCCTTCCATCGTATAGACCAGTTCGTCCTGCACTTCCTGCAGATAGGACCTGTCGAATACCAGGATGGACAGGGCGGCGACACCGGCGCAGCAGACGATGACCGCAATACCGACATACAGCAGCAGCTTGGTGCGGATCTGCACGTCGCGCTTCGCGTGGGTATCAAACCTGTCCAGCTCTTTCTTAGCCATATACGCTCCTTATATCAGCGAATATAAAAGGCCGCGGGGCCTCTTTTTAAATTCGGATGTTTTTTCCAGGAAACAGCCTAAAAAAAATTTTAGGGAATTCCCAATATAATATGAACTATCTTATAGTAAAAAACGGAAACAGGCAAGCTTTTTTTGGCATCAAATTATCAATCAGATTATCAATCTGCCACGGCAGCCATTATTAATCCTCTGCCACAGTGCCACAGAGGCTCTGCCACAGTGCCACAGAGGCTCTGCTACAGTGCCACAGCGACTTTGCCACATTGACACAGATGCTTTGCTACATTGCCACAGATGCTCTGCTACATTGCCACAGATGCTCTGCCACATTGCCACAGAGTCTCCGCCTCATTGCCACGGCGCCCCTGCACATTGCCACAGAGTCTCTGCCACATTGCCACAGAGTCTCTGCCACATTGACATAGCGACTCTGCTACAGTGCCACGGCGAGTGCCGCACGCTGGCTCGGTTCGTCCCGTACAGCCGTCCCAGCCCCGATCGCCACACCCGCTCCCGGCCGTTCCGCTTGCGAAAAAAATTGACAATCTTCCCTTATGCTGATATTATGGAATAATATTCACAAAGGGGTTTTTATGACGCTCAGGGAAAAATACGAACGGGGCCTTCAGGACTCCGAAAACTTCATAACAGGTGAAAAGGAAAACGTCACCATTTCATATAGATTGGGCGAGCAGCTCGGAAGGTTCTTCAACGATGAGCTGGACTATACCGAGATGAACATCCACGTGGACTACCCCAACGAGATGCTCAAGCGCGACGACTGGGACGTGAAGATAAAATTCCAGTTGCGCAAGCGCGACATAGACTGGTTCGCAGATTCCCCCTACGTCTACCGTTCGCTGGCGACAATGGCCGACTCCGACTGGAGCAAGGGCGAGCCGGAGGACAGCGAAGCAAAGGAAATCATGCGGGGGATGAAGAACGTGATGGTTCCCATACAGGACGGGCTCAGCATCAAGACCGTCGGCGTGGAGTGGGCCGTCCACGTGCCGGACTGCACGACATTCTTCGTCTCTTTCTTCTATAAATATGTCGAGGAAGAGGAAGAGGAGATAGCGACAAGCTGATCCAGGCCGACAGGGCCCGTTTCAAAGGCCAGCCTGGACTTTTGAAACTCCTCGACACCCCCACGGGCAAGCAACATTCGCAAGAGATAGATAATATGGAAGCTGAAAAATTTGACTCACCGTTCAAAGGCAGAAGCCTTTTGAATTGGATCGACTGGACTCCCGACGAGATAGGGCAGATTCTGGACTGGGCATTTCTGGTAAAGAAGCAGTCCCACGCAGGGGAAGTGCACCAGAGGTTTTTGGGCAAGACGATTGCCCTCATATTCGAGAAGCGGTCCACGCGCACCCGCTCGTCATTCGAAACTGCCTTCGGTGAGGAAGGCGGCCATCCGGTCTTCATGTCCACCGACGACATACAGCTCGGCGGCAAGGAAAGCGTGCAGGACACGGCCCGCGTGCTGGGCAGGATGTTCAGTGCGATAGAGTTCCGCGGCTTCAAGCAGGAACACGTGGAGGCGCTCGCCAAGTACTCGGGAATCCCGGTCATAAACGGACTGACCGACTCCTTCCATCCAACGCAGGTGCTCGCCGACGTGATGACCCTCAAGGAACAGTTCGGGCATCTCAAAGGGCTCAAGCTCTGCTTCTGCGGGGACGGACGCAACAACATGGCCCGCTCGCTCATGCTCATCTGCGCCAAGCTGGGCATAGACTTCGCGATGTTCTGCCCCAAGACCCTCTCCCCCGCCGCCGACATACTGGAGATATGCCGGCCATTCGCAGCCGCATCCGGGGCAAAAATTTCGATTTCAGACGAAATTTCGGTTGTCAAAAATGCGGATTGCCTTTATACTGATGTATGGGTTTCCATGGGTGAAGAGGCTCTCAAGGATGAGCGTCTCAAGGAACTCAGGCCGTTTCAGGTGAACAAGGCCCTGATGGCCACGACGGGAAAGGATTCTACCATATTCCTGCACTGCCTGCCTGCCGTAAAAGGCGAGGAAGTCACTGAAGACTTGTTTGAAAGCGAGCAGAGCAAGGTCTGGGATGAAGCCGAAAACCGCAAGCATACGATAAAAGCCATCATGCTGGCACTTATACCGTAGGCTTGGCCCACACAACGCATTATAGATTGCATGGAGGATTGCACATGAAAAAGCTTTTAGTCGCTCTCGTTCTGGCCGCCGGAATGGTCGCCGCAGCCGTCGCACAGGGTACCAGCACCAAGGCCATCTGGGACCACGGCGACAATGTCTCTGACATTTCCTACCAGACCTTCGTCGTCTCACGGGTATACGCCTCTGGAGACGCATACACGGTTCTGTATGAGAAGGACGGCTACAAGATTGGCAAGGTCAGCATCCCGAGGAGCTGGGAGTATCAGGGCATTACCGTCGAGGCACACAAGAACCACAAGCTCTTCTTCCGCAACAAGATTAAGACGATTGACAACCTGATGACCGTCTTCTACAAGAACGGCGAGTTCTTTAAGGTTATGCTGACCCTCCCGCAGGACAGGGGCGATCCCGTATGGGCAGTCGCACCCAACGGCTATGACGCTGGAGTCAGCCAGGACATAACGAGTCTTGACATCAAGTTCTAAGACCGCATAGCAAGCGCCGCATCGGGAACAGGGGACGGCCCCGTCCCTCCCATGCGGCGGCATTGTCGGTTTCATCTGCAAAATTGTTATCCATATCCATAATACATTCGGTACAGTATGATCAGCCTCTCTAAAGAACAGGTAGAATCCTTCAAGGAATTCATAGGACGTTATGCTCGCTTCATCGTCATCGGCCACAAGGAACCCGACGGGGACTGCGTGTCCTGCAGCTTGGGCGTGTCCTACATACTGGAGCATTTCGGAAAGGAATGCATCCTGCTCAACTACGGCCCCTTCAAGCGAAACGAGGTCAAGCGCTTCGCCCCCCTCTTCAAGGCCGAGCCTCCCTTCATGTCTGCCGAAGACAGGAAGGCGACTGGCCTCATCATCGTGGACTGCTCCGAACTGTCCCGCTTGGGAGACGAGATGAAGGAGGCCCTGGAGGGACTGGACAGCTTCATCATAGACCACCACAAGACGGCCTCAGTCGGGGATGCAAAGGCCATCGTGGACCCCACGTCCCCCGCCGCCTCGCTGCTGGTCCAGCAGCTCTACGAAGCCCTTGTCGGCTCCCCCTCTACGGAACATGCAAAGACCCTCTTCTTCGGGCTTTCGACGGACACGGGCTTCTTCCGCTATCTGGGGACCAAGGACGCGGAGGTCTTCCGTGCGGCTGCCCGGCTCGTCGAGTCGGGCAGCAATCCCCGCGAGACATACCAGGAGATGTCCGGCGGCAAGAGCTGGAACACGCGCAAGCTCCTCGGCATCATGCTGGACCGGGCGGAACGGCACCTTTCCGGCAAGCTGGTCGTCAGCTGGGAGACCCAGGAGGACACGAAGAAATACGGGCAGGAGGGCCGCGACTCGGACGCGCTCTATTCCCTCATGCTTGCGGTTGAAGGGGTTGAAGCCGTCGCCTTCGTACGCCAGGAAAGCGACTTCGGATGCACCCTGGGGCTGCGGTCCAAGGATCGGGTCGATGTAAGCGCGGTCGCCTCAAAGTTTGGCGGCGGCGGGCACAAGAACGCATCGGGGGCCAGCTGCGAAGGCAAGATAGAAACCCTCGTTCCGGCCCTGGTAAAAGAATTCGCAAAGCAGATGTAGCGGGGCACGAAACATGTACACATTCCTGCTTCTGGCAATTCCCTGCACGCTCCTTTTCTTCCTCAATTCCCCGCTGGCCGCGGACAAGGGGCAGGCCAACGGTCGGCGCAGCTACTGGATGGCCTTCTGCCTGGGCTTTTTCCCGGCGCTGGCCTACTGCATCATAGACGAGTTCTTCATCTTCAGCAGCTTCCGCTTCACCGACTCGCTTCCTTCGGCCTACGTCCACCTGCTGCTGAAGGACAGCCTCATCCCGACGGCCCTCCTGTGCGGCCCCTACCTCCTGCTTTCCAGGCGGGAACCGGAGGACCGGTCCTTTGCACTGCTTACGGTACTGGCGGCCTTCTACATGGCCTACCTTCCCTACTGCGTGATAACGGGCGAAGAGCGCAACAGCCAGTTCCTCTCATTCGTAAAGCCCCTGCTCATCTGTTCGCACATAGCCATATTCCCCCTCTGCTGCAGGGGAATATCCGCCTGTGCGAAATCGGGCAACAAGGCCGCCCTGGCGGCGTTCGGAGCAGGACTCCTGATTTCTCCCGCCCTGCCCCCCCTTGCCGAAGCCCTCTGGCATCTGCAGAGGAGCACGTGGACCTACGTGGCCATAACGGCATTCATGTTGGCTTCTTTGGTTCTGGTGACCTTTTTTATGTGCAAAATGGCCAGCAAAACCCTAGACAAATCTATATAAATTATGATAATATTTTTGAAATGCTTGGCACAAGGCATTTTACAGAATATGTGCGGGAGGGCAGGATGTCTCGAACGCACAAGGAGGATCGTTGGCAGACAATAAGGGAATGCGCATAAACGGAAACATCCGCGTGCGCGAGGTAAGGCTCATTGATAATGAAGGTAACCAGAAGGGCATTGTACCCACGCTAGAAGCCCTCAAAATGGCAAGAGAG
>JAILON010000173.1 GCA_024690865.1 Treponema sp.
TATCCCTCCCGCATAGAAATAAAAAAATTGCAGTATTGCAACAAAAATTTTGTAATATTGCAACAAAAAAATTACAGTATTGCAACAAAAATTTTGTAATATTGCAACAAAAAAATTACAATATTGTAATAAAAAATTTACAATATTGTAACGAGAAATTTACAATATTGTAACCAAAAATTTACAGTGCGGAAAAAAAAAAACGCACTGCCGACGGCATAAAAACAGGCCCGGGCCATCGCAAGATTCTTGCGTCGGTCCGGGCCTGTCCTATTTTGGCTGAAATTTCGTTTCTACCAGATTTGCTCGAGCGTGCCCGTGCTCAGGAGGAGGGGATCTCCGTCCTCGGAAGTGACGAGCAGGCCCTTGTTGATCAGGTTGAGCGGGGTTGTTGCCTTTACGGTCCGTTCGCTGCGTGCCTTCAGCGTAAGGTCCTTGTCGAATGCCGCGATGTAGGCATCCCCGTCTTCTTCCATGACGACGTAGAAGCTGTCTCCGGACCTGAGCAGCTCGCTTGAGTCCGACAGGGTCTCCTCGCTCTGGGCGACGATTTCCAGGCTGGTCGGGTCTATGAGGCAGAGCTTGACGGCGGAATGCCCGTCGTTCGTGCCGCAGACCGCTATGTGCAGGGTGGCGAAGGTGCCGATTGTGCCGTCCTCCTGCGTGACGGTCACTTTTTCTACTATATATGTGTTCTTTCCGTGGATTTCCGTCACGGGCGATGACCGTACGACCTCGCCGGTGGCTCCGTCCACTGTCATCAGCGTGTAGAGGCCGCTGGAGTCGTCCGCGCCGAAGAGGCCGGTCACGTAGTTGCTCGTGTCCACCTCCGGAGTCACTTCCGCGATGTCGGTGGCAATTTCCTGCCTGTCCTCCTTTACCTCAAGGTTCTTCCTGTCGGCAAGCTGCTGTTCCTTTGTCGCTGTGGCCGCGGCCTCCTCCGCCTTCTGGATGGCGGCTTCCTTTGCCTCCGGGGTCTCGGCTTTTGCAGCCTCCACCTTCTGGACTGCGGCTTCCTTCTGGGCATCCTGCGCCCGCTGGGTCGCCGTCGTCGCCTCTTTCTCCTTTATCTCGGTCATGGCCTGGCGGGCCTCTATGCCCTTGTCCTCATCCTGGCGAAGGGCCTCGACCACCTGCTCGTCGCTGATGGTCGTCGTGTCTACGGAGGAGATGCCGCTTTCGGGATCGTTCAGCGGGATGACGATCTGGGTGTTGCCTGGCCATTCCGACCAGACCGTGCTCAGTCCTACTTTCTCCTCGTCAAGCTCGTCCATGACGGCATCCTTGTATTTTTCCGCAAAGTAGTCCAGCTGGCCGCGGTAGACGGCGTTGTAGACCGTGACGAAGACGGCGATTGTCTCCGCGTCCTCGCTGTCGTAGCCGTAGGCCGCCTCCAGGTAGCCCGTGATGATGCGGCGCAGGTTTTTGATGTGGTCCACCCCCGCGTTGGGATTCAGGAGCATGATGTCCGCGTCCAGGCCTCCCTCTGCCTCCGGGTCTACGGCGTGGATGACCGTGTACTTGCCCCCGGCCCCTGCGGTTACCGGGGCCGCCAGGTCCTGCGCGACCACGCGTCCCAGCTCCGTTCCTATGTTGGTGATTGCAGCCGCCGTCTCTATGACCGCATGGGGACCGCCGTAATTCTCGAACTGCACTGAGTCCTTGCCCGCGCTCTGTATTTCAGGCTCGTCCACTCCGAGCGACCAGGCCAACGCACCGGTGGCGAGTGCGGAAACAAGTATGCAGAGAAGCTTTTTCATATATCCTCCGAAAATCTTTCTTTAATATGCACTATGCTATGAAATAGTATACCATATATTGCCTGCTTTGCAAGCGTCCACCGGCACTGCGTGGCCGCCGGCACTGTGTGGCCGCCGGCACCGTGTGGCCGCTGCTGGCGGCAGAGCTTGCCTTGACTAAAACGTTCCCTTGCATTAGAATAATCAAAAATTTGCGTTTGGAGTTGTGGAAATGGGTATTGTTAGGACAGTTTTGCTTGTAGCTTTTGTGATAGTCTGTGTCCTTTTAGTCCTGCTGGTCCTTATTCAGAGGGAGGACAGCAACGGAATGGGTGGCGTTTTTGGTGGCGGCCAGTCCGCGGCTTTCGGTTCCCATTCGGCCAGTGTACTGACCAAGACTACGGGTGTCCTTGCTGCCATGTTCTTCGTGTTTGCCTTTTTGATTGCCTTGGTCAACAAGGGTGTGGACAGGACTGGCGACCTTGGAAAGGCTGCCGCCGAAATCCAGGAGACCGCGCCGACCGTAGGGGAGGGTGCTTCCTCCGGTTCGTGGCTTGACGACGTGGCAGAGTAGGGAACAAAGAATCGTATGAACCTGCAAAAGGTCTTCCCTCCTGAGGGCATAATCCTTGATCTGGAGAGTAGCGAGAAAGAGGAGCTGTTCGAGGAGATGTTGCAGAACATCTGCTCCCGCCTTCCTGATGTGGACAGGGACGAGGCGCGTGCTGCCTTGCTGGCCCGCGAGGCCAAGATGTCTACGGGCATCATTCCGGGCGTTGCCGTGCCTCACGGCAGCATAGATACGGTGAAGGGCGTCGCTGGTGCAATCGGTATAAGCCGGAAGGGAATAGACTACGATGCGATAGATAAGAAGCCCGTCCACTATGTTTTCATGTTGCTCGGAAATTCCAGCGACAATGCGGGGCATCTTGAGACCCTGCGGAAAATAGCCATCCTTCTTATAAATCCGTCATTCATCAGCAAGGTGTCCGAAGCGAGCAGTGCCGGCGACATCTGGGATATGCTGGGGGATGGCGAAAACTATATGGAAAACTAGCCTGGTGGAGCGTACTCTTATGGAAGAAAACATCGAAGACAACATCGACATTACGAGGCACCTCCTTGAGGTTGAAAATGAGGCCGGCCAGATGCTTGAGGAAGCCGAGAAGGAGGCTGATTCCATCGTGGCTGCTGCCAGGGCCGAGGCCGAGGGCGAGTTCAAGAGGCGCTATGCAGATTCCGTGGCTGAGTTGGACGCCAAGGAGGAAAAGGATCGGAAGGATATCCTTGATGGCCATGGCAAGCTGATGGATGAATACAAGCAGTTCCTCCTGTCTGCTCGGAAAGATCTGGCTGCATTCAACTCGTTGCTGGAAAAGCTCCTCTACGCATAGGCGGTCCGTATATGGCGATGGATAAGAGTGCGGCGGCTTCTTATGTATATGCAAAGGCGAGCGGTATGCTTGCCAAGTCCTTTGTAGGCCCTCGTGCCGTCCGCCTCTTTGAGGTGAAGACCCTTGCGGAACTGTGGTCCCTCGTCTTTACCGATCCCTTGCCCGTCGTTCCCGAGATGGTCCTCGCGAGGGAGTTGGAGCGGACTGCCAGGGACCGCTTCATCAGCCAGTATCTGAAGCTGGTCACCTGCTATGCCAAGCCTGCCGACATACTGCTTTCTCAGCTCCATCATTACGATTACGAGAACATCAAGGCTGTCGGGGCTGCCCTGTGCCAGGGAGATGGTAAGCGCCCCGATCTGGTTGATATTTCACCCTTCAATTTTTTAAAGTACCGCGCGTGGCCCGATGTTTCCGCCATGACCGCCGGAAGCCCCCTGTCGTGGTATGACAGGGCTCCGGGGCTTTTTGAACAGCGGGATATGGACTACAGGCTGGACTGGCAGTACTTGAACGAAAGCTGGCGGGCGGCGCTGCACTGCGATCCCGCCTGCCGTGACGACGTAAAGGCCCTTCTTTTTGAGCGTTTTGTCATCGAGGAGGTCCTGTGGGCGCTCCGCCTGAGGAAATACTACGATATGCCTCGCGATGTGGTCGTCTCGCTTATACGGTCGCCCGGCGGGGAAGGGGAAGGAACCGAGGTCTTCTCCCAGGAGGCCGAAAAAACTTTGGATTGGGCATTGGACGACTGGGAATCCTGGCGCAAATGGAAGTATTCCAAATTCCTGAATCCCCATGAGGAGGGTGTCGTCTGGCAGATTGACCCGAGGTGGATTCAAAATGCGTTCAAGGGGGATTACGTGCGCAAGACCTATTCCCTCTTCCACAGGTATCCCTTTACCGAGTGCCCGCTTTTCTGCTGGTATATAATAAAAAGGAACGAACTGGATAATATACGTGCTGCATCGGAAAGCCTCAGATTGAGCATTCCTGCCGCCCAGGCAATGCAGACCGTCGGTATTCAGGAGGTGAACAATGGCTAAGACCACTGCGATGAGGCTCATCGAGCTGATGGTATACAGGGAGGACGTCAAAAACGTCCTCAAGTACTTGGGGACGCTCGGTGAATTTCAGTTCCAGGACGACTTGGGGGCAGCTTCGCCAGCGTCGGATGATTCTGCCCACGTCAAGTTGAATCCCGATCTGGACGTCTTCAACCGGCTTCAAAACGCACGGGCCTCTTTGGGACTGCAGGATTTGGAGGCCTTTGCTCCGGATGTCGCCCTCCCGACCGATTCCGATTTTGACGAGGCCGAAAAACTCATTTCTTCGGTGGAGGCCCTCCATGAAAAGGAGCTCGAGCTGTCCGGCGAGCTGAGGAGGGTGAACGAAGCCTATAACGAAACCTTGGCCTTCGCAAACCTGAAGGTTCCCGCTTCCCAGCTGGAATCCCTGTCCTTCTTGACCCTCCGCATTGGAAAGATAGACCCTGCAAATTACGGGCTTATAAAGAATTCCCTTGGCGACAAGGCAATCGTCACCAAGTTGGGCGAGGACGGCAGCCGCATTTTGGTCGCCTGTTCCAAGAAGATGCGCTTCTTTGTGGACGGGGAGCTGGATAAAGTCGGTTTCGTCAAGGTTGAGGTTCCCAAGGACTTCACCGGCGTTCCCGAGGATGCGATGCAGAAGCTGAAGGAAGAGAAGGAGGGCAAGGAGAAGGAGCTCGCCGACGTGGAGGCCGAGCGCAAGAACCTTGCCGCAACCCATGGCGACCTCCTTTTCCGCCTGCTGCAGTCCTATTCGCTCGGTGCGCAGCTTACGGCGGTACAGAACCGGCTTGAGTCTACCCAGTTCGTGTACCGGATAACCGGTTGGATTCCTGCATACTTGGTCCACGACGTGATGAAGAAGGTGGACGGCCTTACCGAAGGGAGGACCGCCATCCGGGACTTTATGCCGAGCGAGGTGGCGACCGTCGCCTCCGGGCAGGAGAAGGTTCCGGTCCGCCTCAAGCACGGCAAGGTCGTGCAGAACTTCGAGCGCATGATCTTCAGCTATGGATCCCCGCTCTACGGAACGATAGACCCTACGCCTTTTGTCGCGCTCTTCTTTACCCTGCTGTTCGGCATCATGTTCGGCGATGCGGGGCAGGGGCTCGTGTTCTTCATACTGGGCATTCTGATGACACACAAGAAGGTGAAGATTGGCGGTTGGGAGAAGTTCAACTGGGTGTTCGTCTGCATCGGAATAAGCAGCATGATAATGGGTCTCCTGACCGGGGAGTTCTTTGCAAACGAGACCCTTCTGGCTCCGTTTGGCCGCTTTGTGACGGGCCTGTTTGGCCAGCCGCGCGATCAGATCCTCCCGATGATGCCGACGGGCAGCAAGGAGTCCATAACGAGGATGTTCCTCTTCTTTGGCTTCACCGTTGCGGTTGGTTTTGTTATAAATACCTTGGGACTTGTGATAAACATCATAAACAAGTTCTCCCTCAAGCGCATCGGCGAGGCCGTGTTCGGCAAGACCGGCATAAGCGGTGCCTTCTTCTTCTGGTACGTCATCGCCTTTGCCCTGCGCATAGCACTCTTCCATCATGTGCCTGCCATCTACGACTGGATTCTGATTGGCGGAAGCCTGCTCGTCACCGCATTTGGCGAGCCCTTGGCCAGATTGGTTGACGGCCATCGGCCTGTCCTTGAGAACGGTGTCTTTGCCGCCATAATCGGGGCCATCGTTGAAATCATAGAGGTCGTTTCGTCCTACCTTTCCAACACGGTGTCGTTCGTCCGCGTCGGGGCCTTTGCCCTTGCCCATGCGGTCCTCGGCTACATCATCGAGATGCTGACCGAGGTCACGCCGGGACCGGCGGGAATACTCGTCGCCATAGTTGGAAATGCCATCGTCATCGTGCTGGAAGGAATGATTGTCGCCATCCAGGTAGTCAGACTTCAGTATTACGAGTTCTTCAGCAAGTTCTTTAGCGAGACGGGGCGCGAGTTCAAGCCCTTCATACTCAGCTACAGGGCCTTGCGGGACAAGTAGTTGCTTTGGTTTTTGCCGGTTTTCCGGTTGTAAATACATAGAATCTTTTAGAGGTAACGGTATGAATAAGAAAATTTTGCTTGCTTTGTTTGTGATGCTCTGCGTGTCTTTGGCTGCTGCATTCGCCCAGTCCCAGGGGGCTGCCCCTGCCGACTCCCAGACCGTGGAGCAGACTTCGGGAACTGCTTCTTCTGGATTGAAGTATGTTGCTGCCGCCCTTGCCGTTGGAATCGCCTGTATAGGCGGTGGTTCTGCGGTCGGCAAGATCGGTGCCGCTGCCATGGGCGCGATGAGTGAGAATGCGGAGCTTTCTGGAAAGGCCCTTCCGTTCGTAGGACTTGCCGAAGGTATATGCCTTTGGGGCTTCCTTGTGGCCCTCTTCATCATATTGATGTAGGTTGGCCGCTGCCTGGCTAGGAATTAGATGGAATACTTCGTCATTGGTGAGCGGGAAATAGTGCTCGGCTTCATGCTCGTAGGTGTGCAGGGGGCCGCTGTCTCCAATCGGGAGGAGGCCTTGGAGTCGTTCCTCAACGTCACCGGGCAGTCCAAGAGCTTGAACCGGATTTCGGCGTCTTCCCGTCCCAAGGTTTTGATTTTGACGGAGGACGTGTCCGACATGCTCCGCCATGAGGTCGAGGCCCACCAGATGACGGGAAAGGCCCCTCTCGTAGTTGAAATTCCTGGTTTGGGCGGGCATATCGAAGGCCGGAAGACCCTTACGGAATCCATTCGGGAAGCCGTGGGAATTCAAGTGTAGGGAATCAGGTCTAACGGATTATAGAAGATTTGGAAAACTAGCAGCTTATGGAAGAATTACGTTCAACAGAGGCCTTGGACAAGGAAATCAGGAACGAAGCCCGCAAGAGGGCTGGCAAGGTTCTTGAGAAGGCCAAGGAAAGTGCCCAGTCCTTGAAGGACGGCGTTGAAAAGAAGCTTTCCGATGCGGTGGCCCAGGCCGAGCGGCAGTCTGCCTCCCGTCTGGCCCTGTACAGGAAGAATATCGAAGCCTCGGTTCCCTTGGAAAAGGGACGCTATCTTGTCTCCTTCATATACGACTCGGTTATGGATGCCGTAAACGCCTACCTTGAATCGGCCGGTGAGGCGAAGCGGCTGGAGGTCGTGGCCTCGTTGTTGGAACGGAGCCGGCCCTCCCTCGAAGGCAAGGTGCTTGAGGCCACGGTGGTCGGCTTTGATGCGCAGGCCGCCCAGAAGATGCTTAAAACGAAGCTTGGAAATGCTGTCGTCGCCTGTAGGGGCGGGGACCGTCAGCTCCTTGAGGACGAGAAGCTTCCCGGACTGAATTTCCGCGAGGGCATCATCTTGAAGGCAAAGGATTCTTCCATAAGCTGTCGCCTTACTTTGGACGAGAAGATGAAGGAAATTTTGGATGACAGTTCCTACGAGCTGTCTGCGACGCTCTTTGGCGGGAGGTTGCCGGAATGACGGAAGGAAGGATAACCCGCATCTCGGGGCCAATCATTTATGCCGAGGGGCTGGAGTCATCGGGCCTCTATGATGTCGTTGATGTGGGCGACAAGAGGCTGGTCGGTGAAATAATCAGGCAGGACAAGGGCAAGGCCACCATAGAGGTGTACGAGGACGACAGCGGCATGAAGGTGGGCGAGAAGGTCGTCAGTACCGGCCGCCCCCTTTCGCTCAAGTTGGGACCGGGCCTTGTGGGAACGATTTACGACGGCATCCAGCGGCCGCTCAAGGAACTGTTCTCCCAAGAAGGTGCCTTCCTGAAGCCGGGCGACAGGACCGATCCGATAGATGCTGCAAAAAAATGGGACTTCACCCCGTCTGTACAGGAAGGCGATGAGATTAGGCCGGGAATGGTGCTCGGCACGGTCCAGGAGACGGGATCCATCCTGCACAAGATAATGGTTCCTCCGTTGACCAAGGGCAGGAAGCTTGCATCTTTCAAGGGGGCCGGCAGCTACACGGTGGACGACGTCATTGGCGAGACCGAGCTGGGCGAGAAGCTGTGCCTGTCCCAGTACTGGCCCGTCCGTCTTCCACGTCCCTTCAACGAGAAGCTTGAGGTCTCACAGCCGCTCGTCACCGGGCAGCGCGTTATAGATGTCTTCTTCCCCCTGAGCAAGGGCGGGACTGCCGCGATTCCGGGCGGATTCGGTACGGGAAAGACGATGACCCAGCATGCCGTTGCAAAATGGTGCGACGCGGATCTGATTGTCTATATCGGTTGCGGCGAGCGCGGCAACGAGATGACCGACGTTCTGACCGACTTTCCCAAGCTGATTGACCCCCGCAACGGACGCTCGCTCATGGAGCGCACGATACTGATTGCGAATACTTCGAATATGCCCGTTGCGGCCCGTGAGGTATCCCTTTATTCCGGTATCACGCTTGCCGAGTATTACCGAGATATGGGTATGCACGTCGCCATCATGGCGGACTCCACCAGCCGTTGGGCCGAGGCCCTGCGCGAGCTTTCGGGCCGCATGGAAGAAATGCCGGCGGAGGAGGGCTTCCCCGCATACCTGCCCACCCGTTTGGCCCAGTTCTACGAGCGGGCTGGCCGTGTATACAGCTTGAATGGGGCGGAAGGTTCCGTTTCGGTCATCGGGGCCGTTTCACCGCCGGGAGGCGATTTCTCCGAGCCCGTCACCCAGCATACCAAGCGCTTTATCCGCTGCTTCTGGGCATTGAACCGGGAGCTGGCAAATGCCCGCCACTACCCGGCCATAGGCTGGATAGACTCGTATTCGGAGTATGCCGATGAGGTGGAGGACTGGTGGAACAAGCTTGATCCCCGCTGGGCTTCCATCCGCGTCAAGGCCCTGGACCTGCTCAAGAGGGAGCAGCGGCTGGAGCAGATCGTGCGCCTCATTGGTTCCGATGCCCTGCCGGAGACCGACCGCCTTATTCTGACCGTATGCGAGATGATAAAGAACGGCTTCCTGCAGCAGAGTGCCTTTGACGACATAGACCAGTATTCGGTTCCTGAAAAGGAAGTCCAGCTCCTCATGCTGATAATGGAATTCTATGACAAGGCTCTTGCAGCGATCAAGTCGGGTGTTCCCCTTTTGAAGATAATGGAGCTGGGGGTACGCAGCGAGATAGTCCGTGCAAAGTCTGTCGTTGCCAACGACAAGCTGGATGACCTTACGACCATCCAGAACCATATAGAAGACCAGATGGGTTCTCTTGAGCGGATCTACCGCAAGGATTCAGTGATATGAAGGGAATAGAATACACGGGGTTGCAGCAGGTTGACGGCCCCATCATTGTGGCGCAGAGGACCCCCGATTCCTTTTACGATGAAATCGTCTATGTGCGCGACAAGACTGGGGAAAAGAAGACTGGACGCATCATAGACATAAACGACAAGGCCGCCGTCGTGCAGGTGTTCGGAGGAACGACCGGTTTGGATTTGGATTCCACGACGGTGGAGTTTCTTGACAAGCCGATGGAGCTCCGCGTGGGGCGTGGCTTGATGGGCAGGATTTTCAACGGCCTGGGAGAGCCTATAGACGGCTACCCTGACATCGTGTCCAGCACCAAGATAAACGTCAATGGCATGCCCATAAACCCCTACGCCCGCGTCTATCCGCGCGACTTTATTCAGACGGGGATTTCCACGATAGACGGGATGAACACCCTGATACGCGGACAGAAGCTTCCGATTTTCTCCGGGAACGGACTTCCGCACAACAAGCTCGCCGCCCAGATAATCAGGCAGGCCAAGATCTTGAATTCTGATGAGGAATTCGTCATGGTTTTTGCCGGAATGGGAATCAAGTACGATGTGGCCCAGTTCTTCAAGAACACCTTCGAGGAGAGCGGTGTCCTTTCAAAGGTCGTCATGTTCGAGAGCCTTGCCGACGCGCCGTCGATTGAGCGCATCATAACGCCGCGCTGCGCCTTGACTGCCGCCGAATATTTGGCTTTTGAGTGCAACATGCATGTCCTGGTCGTCTTGACTGACATGACCAACTACTGCGAGGCCCTGCGCGAGATAAGCACCACCCGCGGGGAAGTTCCGGGACGCAAGGGCTATCCCGGCTACCTGTATTCAAACCTGGCTGAGCTCTATGAGCGGGCTGGCAAAATTCAGGGCAGCACCGGTTCCATAACCCAGATACCGATCCTGACGATGCCCAACGACGACATAAGCCACCCGATACCTGACTTGACGGGCTACATCACGGAGGGGCAGATAGTCTTGGACCGCGAGATGAGCCAGAAGGGCCTGTATCCTCCGGTCGCGGGATTGCCGTCCCTGAGCCGTCTGATGAAGGACGGAATAGGAAAGGGAATGACCCGTGAGGACCATGCCTCGGTTTCCAGCCAGCTGTTCGCCTCGTACAGCAAAGTCAAGACAATTCGCAACCTGGCCGCCATCATCGGAGAGGAGGAGCTTTCCGACTTGGACAAGCTGTACTTGAAGTTCGGCGATGAGATGGAGATGAAGTTTTTCAGCCAGGGAGAGTACGAGGACCGTTCGATTGACGAGACGTTGGATCTGGGCTGGAGGATTTTGAGCATATTGCCCCGCGACGAGCTGTACAGAATCAGCGACGAGCTCATTGAGAAGTACATGCCCAAGAAGGAGGAGGGAGCCTCAGCCTAATGGCAAACAAGCTTAACATCGCCCCGACGAAGTCGAACCTCCTCTCCTTGAAGGAACAGCTTGCGGTCAGTACACAGGGCTACGACCTCTTGGAGCAGAAGCGTGAGATCCTTGTCATGGAGCTGATGCGGATGTTGGAGCAGGTGAAGCTGCTTGAGAAATCCGTCGATAAATGTATAGAAAAGGCATATCCGGCCTTGAAGCGGATGCTGATGGCCGTGGGTGGCGACCGGGTGGAACGGATTGCCCACAGCGTCAGCTACGAATATACGCTCAACCAGAAGCCGGTCGTAATTGGCGGCATGGGCTTTACGACGATTGAGGTGGCCCTTCCCAAGAAGGAGCTGTTCTACTCGTTCTTGGGGACCTTTCCCGATAGCGACGAGGTCATGTCGGACTTCTTCGAGCTGTTGACCCTTTTGACGCGTCTTGCCAGCATACGGACGATTGTCTGGAGGCTTGCGATGGAGGTGAAGAAGACCCAGCGCCGCGTGAACGCGCTTGACAAGATGGTTATCCCGCAGAACAAGGAGACAGTCAAGTATATAGAGGATGTCCTTGAGGAACGGGAAAGGGACAATGTTTTCGTGTTGAAGGCCTTGAAGGGAAGGCAGGGGAATACATGATAAAATCTCTTTTTCAAAAGGTTGTAGTCGCCTACAACGGCTCGAAGTCTTCTCTCCATGCGGTAATGTATGCCATCCTGATGGCAAAGTGCTACAAGTGCCGCGTCAAGGTGGTGTATGTCGTCGATGTCGCCACGATACGCCAGCTGATGCTTACGAATTTCCTCGTTGAGGACGAGGGGCAGTCCTTTGCGGGAAGCCTTGAATCCGATGGCAACAGGAATTTGGATTTTGCGGTGGGCCTTGCAAAATCCAAGGGTGTAAAGCTTGAGACGGAACTTCGCAAGGGGGCCATCTGGTCGGAGATAATCGCCGCCGCTGACGAGTTCAAGGCGGATCTTATCCTGTTGGGCGGTGCGGATTCGTCTGTCCAGCTTTCTACTTTGAAACATGATGTCGTCAGCATGCAGGACGGTGAGATAATCGGAAGCGCCCACTGTTCGGTCATGGTGGTGCGCCAGCCTTACATAGAGCAGCTTTTTAGGATAGCTTGATTAAAAAGCTCTGAATTTTATAATCTTTTGTAATATTGCTTGTTTTCATAAGACAAAAACAGTGCTTATGCTTTATTATTTATAGTATGAGACTGCTTCTTGTTGAAGATGATGTGCATCTTTCCCAGACTTTGGTCGAGCTTTTGGGGCGGAACCGTTATGGGGTGGATGCCGTCTACACGAATTCTGATGCCTTGAAATACCTCAAAAACGGCGCTTATGACGGCATAATCTTGGATGCGGATCTCCGTGTCAAGGATGGATTGTCTTTGTTGAAGTCCCTCCGCTCCGGCTCAAACAACACGCCCGTAATCGTCCTTTCCAGCAAGGGGGATGCGAGGAATGTGGTCAAGGTCTTGGATACCGGTGCTGATGACTATGTTGTAAAACCCTTCGACCAGGACGTGCTGCTCGCCCGTATCAGGGCCGTGACGCGCCGCAAGGGGGAAATCAAGAAAAACAGCATCACGATCGGTGATTTGGTCTTGGACAAAGACAATTGCGAGTTGCAGAAGGTCAATGGTGGTGCGGTGAAACTTTCTTTGAAGGAACTGCAGATTATTGAATTCCTTTTTGACTCCCCCCACCAGGTCATAAAGAAAGAGAGCATCATCGAGAAAATCTGGGGTACCGACAGCAATGCAGTCTATAATAATGTAGAGGTCTATATTTCGTTCATACGAAAAAAGATGGAGGACCTGGGGGCCAAGACGCGGATACGGACGGCACGAGGAATAGGATATTCACTGGAGGATTCGATATAATGCTTTCACGTAATAAGGGTTTTGCGAACCTTGCGGCCGGCTACCTCTTTCCTGAGGTGGCCAAAAGGCGGAAGGCGTATCAGGAGGGGCATCCTGAGGCAAAGATAATAAGCCTGGGCATAGGCAACACGACGGAACCGCTTACCCCGCATATCACCAAGGCGATGGCCGATTATGCGACAGGGCTTGGTACCGAGGCTGGATATTCTGGCTACGGGGATGAGCAGGGGTTGACCGAGCTGAGGGAAAGGATAGCTTCGACCCTGTACAAGGGAATGGCTTCGGCTGACGAAGTGTTTATTTCGGACGGCGCGAAGTGCGATATAGCGAGGATTCAGACGCTCTTTGGCCCGGAGGTCGAGGTTGCCGTGCAGGATCCTGCCTATCCTGTGTACGTGGATGGCAGCATTATTATGGGTGCCATAGGAAAGGATGATGGTGGTGGAAACAGGCGGGGAGTGACATATCTGCCCTGTACTGCCGAAAACGACTTTTTCCCTGACCTGTCGAAGGTCAAAAAGGATTCCCTCATATATTTCTGCTCGCCGAACAATCCGACGGGAGTGGCAAGCAGCAGGGAACAGCTGAAGAAGCTGGTGGACTGCGCCCTTGAGAAGGGCTGCATTATCATTTTCGACGCGGCCTACTATTCGTTCATACGCGACAGTTCCCTTCCCAGGACGATTTACGAGATAGAAGGGGCAAGAAAGTGTGCCATAGAGATTAATTCGTTCTCCAAGCTCGCGGGCTTCACCGGGGTTCGCTTGGGCTGGTCCGTCGTACCGGAGGACTTGAAATTTGCCGACGGTACGAGCGTACGGCAGGATTGGAACCGCGTGATGACGACCCTTTTCAACGGGGCGAGCAACATTGCTCAGCGTGGCGGCCTTGCCGCACTGGATGAAGAGGGTATGAAGGAGACGAAGGCCCTTGTGGACTACTACTTGGAGAATGCGGCCCTGATGAAGAAGGCCCTTTCCGGTTCCAATTTTACTTCTGCAGGAGTAAAGGTCTACTATACTGGGGACAGCCCCTACCTGTGGGTCATGTTCCCCGGATACAAGAGCTGGGACATCTTTGACAAGATTCTGGAGGAGTGCAATATCGTGACGACCCCCGGAAGCGGTTTTGGGCCTGCGGGGGAAGGCTACCTGCGCTTTTCCAGCTTTGGCCATCGGCGTGATGTTGAGGAAGCCTGTGCCCGGCTTTCCAAGCTGAAATTGTAGGAAGTTTGAAAACTCGAACAGAGGCCCCGATCGGGGCCTCTGTTTTTTGGGGAAGGATGGGTACGGAAGTTCTTTTGGGGCGGCACTGAGCTGGATCCCCGTATGCGGATTCCCTAGAAGTGTATTTTGAAGCCGATTTTGACGTTTATGGCGCTGGGCCAGTTGTCCTGCTTGTTGAAAATCTGGGAGGATACCGTTGTTGCGGCAAAGACTTCTCCTCCGTGGACCGGAATCTTGACGTAGGGGGTTGCAAAGACCGTCTTGTTCCAGTAGTGCTTGTGGTTCCTCTCCTTGGGCAGTTCGGCTGTGGAGTCGCGGTAGAGGTCCTGCAGGGTCTGCCCACCGACGGAGAACGTCAGGTGCATTCCTGTGGTGAAGTTCATGTCTCCCAGGCGGAACATGTCGGTCGAAGCGTGGAGGTCTATGCCGCAGGGATTCACGTATTCCCTGATGTTGTTGTTGACGTAGCCTTCGTTTCTGTGCTGGCTTCCGCCGTTGTAGTTGTTCAAGTAGAACATCTTTTCCGCTTGGGAGTAGGGGATGTTGAACAGGGTTGCCGAAAATTTGGCCTGTGGCAAGTTGAGCCTTGGCTCAAGCAGGAAATAGAAGTTCTGGGCGGCATTGTTCCAGTTTAGGGCGCTGTTGTTTTCAACCAGTTCGCCTTTGGCGGTCTTTTTTACCCGTGGGGTTTTTACGTGCCCTGGATCCACGATGAGGTCGCTGAAGCCCGTCTGCAGCAGCACGTTGAAGATTGACGTGGGTTTGCCGGCAAGGATGTTCAGTCCGGCCTTGAGGGAAAGGTAGTCCATCTTTAGGAAGCCCCTGTCGAGGCTCCCGTCGCTGCTGTCGTTGGGGAGGGCGACGCCCGCCCTGAAGTCGAACGCTATCTGTTCGAAGGCTCCCGCTATGCGGAAGTCGGCGTTGTATGCGTCCCTTCTGCCCTCCAGTGACGAACTGTTTTCCCAGCTTTCATAGATCTTGTCGTAGTTGTCGCGTTGGTCCTTGTATATGTACAGGCCGGCTGCTATAGGCATGGGCATGCGCAGTACATAGGAGAAGCCCCCCCCGTAGTTTGAATTTATGGAAGTTCCGTTCAGGCTGCAGAAGCTTGAGGTCAGGTCGCTCCGTATGGGGGCTATGCCAAATTGCCTTTGTAGGAATACGTCGGATCCTATGGGTTCGTACTCGCCATAGAAGGCCGACAGATAGTGGCTTACGGAAGATGTCCTGAACTTTAGGACTGCGGAGGTCTCCTGGATCTTGAATGTAGAATTCCACCTGCCTGTGTCGCCGAAAAGTTTCTTGCCCAATATGTCCTTGGTGTCGATGCAGAAGTCCCCATGCAGCATGAGCGTGTCCTTGAACTGCATCTGCCCCCCGAAGTATCCTTGGGCGAAAAGCTGGGGGTTGTCAAAGGTCTTTCCTATCTGTTCGGAGAAGGTATCCGCCTCCTTGTCCGGCTTGCGGTAGTCGTTTGGAGCGACCGTGAAATTTCCGAGGAGGCCTGCGTAGCCTGTGAGGTATGGGGAGTCAAATGCCTGGAGGCTGGAAACGGCTGCAAGCAGCAGCATGACATGGCACAGTATCTTTTTCACTTTGCTTTTCCTCCATGTAATCTAATGGATGAATTTCGGAATGAATTCGCTATTTCTTTAAGAAATGGGAATCTAATATGGGGTTGCAAACGTCCGAGGGGTGTGGATTGCCGTGAAATATTGAATAATTCATAAAATATCCATAAAAAAATATTTTTTTCATTTTTTTAGGCTTGACTTATATTTGTAACCGATTAAAATATAAGTATGAGTGATTATCTTGATCCAAACAATGAGGAATTGCTACAGGATTTCTTTGCCGAGGCTGAGCAGCAGGTTGAGACCTTAGAAAGCAATATTCTTGTCATTGAAAGCGACCCTTCGAACCATGACTCGATTGATGAGATTTTCCGCGCGGCCCATACCCTGAAAGGCGGTTCGGCGACGGTCGAGATGACCGAGCTTGCGACCTTCTGTCATGACGTCGAGGATCTTTTGGATGCGCTCCGGAGCAATGCCGTCGAGGTCACGGAAGCCATTGTTGACGTGCTGCTCTCTTCTATAGATACCATAAAGATCATGCTTGAGACGCGGCGGGGGGGGGCTGTCTATTCAGAGGATGTGTCTCCCCTTGTAGAGAAGATAAAGGGGTTCCTTCCTGCCAAAGGTGCCAAGAAGAAGACGCCTCCTGCAGGACTCGCAGGACTGGCCAAGCCGGCTCCTGCTCCCAAGCCCGTGCCTGTTCAGGCCGCACCGGAAGCTTCCGCAGGTGTCATGCCTCCTGTTCCCCCGTTGTCGGACGACGACTTCAACGAACTGAAGGAGGCTGTTCCTGAAGGCGAGAAGCTGTGGTCGGTCAATGTAACCTTTGATGAATCCAATCCCATGAACAGTGTTGGAGGTATCCAAGTTTTCGCCGCCTTGAAGAACCGGGGATCTGTCCTTAAAACGGTTCCTGATTTTGAAGCTCTTTATGAGGATACCTTCTATCCTCAAGTCGTATATTACCTTTCTACTACAATCAGTGGGCCAGAGCTTGAGGATATAGCTTTCTTGGATGATGTCACCCTTGCCACCGATGCCAGGGAGGTGACTTCGGCTGGTGCTCCTTCACGGCTCTCTGCCAGCGAGGTTTCCCATCAGGCTCACTCTGCTCCTGCGGCAGCTGCTGCTGCTCCACAGCCGGTTGCTGAACCCAAACCGGCCCCGGTGGTTGAACAGGCTCCTGTCGAGCTCCCATCGGAGCCCGCCGTTGCAGCAGCTCCGGCTCCTGCGGCCGAGACGGAACCTTCTGCCCCTGCAAAGGCTGCCGCGCCAGCCAGCGCTCCCCACAAGGCTTCCCAGGCTGCTTCTTCCGTCCTGCGCGTTGATTCACGCCGTGTTGACAACCTCATGAACCTTGTCAGCGAAACGGTCATCACGAAGGCTGCCTTCAATCAGATAGGCCTGCATACTGCTGACCTGCAGGTTCAGCTCCAGTCTTTGAACGCCAGTTATAAGGAAAAGCAGCATCAGCTCTTAGAGGAGCTTCCCAAGTTGATTGAGGAAGTCCAGCAGGGCGCTACTATAAAGGATGTCCGCCAGAAGCTCAGTGATGAATATGCTGGTATGGCTGGATGGTTTGATCTCTTTGAAAATGATTTCAAGGCTACTTCTACGAAGTTGCGTTCGTCCACTCAGAATTTGGGGCGCATCGCGAGCGAGCTTCAGGAAGGAGTCATGAAGATTCGCATGGTTCCGATTGGAACTATTTTCAACCGCTTCCCTCGCGTTGTCCGCGATTTGTGCCGCGACCTTGGAAGAAAGGTCAACTTGGTTATCGAGGGAGAGGATACGGAGCTTGACAAGACGGTCGTTGATGACCTCCTTGATCCGATAATGCACTGCGTTAGGAATTCCGTGGATCATGGAATTGAGCCCCCTGATGAACGCAAGGCATTGGGCAAGGACGAGACCGGAACCTTGACCTTGAAGGCTTCCAATGAAGGAAACATGATTATCATCGACATCATCGATGATGGCCAGGGAATAGAGGTGGAAAAGGTTAAGGCCAAAGCCGTTAGCAAGGGACTTATAAGCCCCAATAAGGTCCTTACCAATCAGGAAGCCTATAATTTGATTTTTATGGCTGGTTTTTCCACCAGCGACAAGATATCGAACGTGTCTGGACGCGGTGTAGGACTTGATGTTGTCAAGGATTCAGTTGCCAAACTCAAGGGAAGCATAACTGTTACCAGCGAGCGGCATAAAGGATCCAAGTTCAGCATTCGGCTTCCCCTTACGCTTGCTATTATTCAGGGCCTTTTGGTTCGTGTCGGAAAGGAAACCTATTCCATACCGATTGCAAACGTCATTGAAAGTCAGCGCGTCAAGAAGAGCAGCATCAATACGATAGATAGCTACGAGGTCTTGAATGTCCGCAACGAGGTTATCTCCGTCCTGCGCCTGAGTCGCCTGTTCAATATAAAGGACAGCTCCGACAGCGACTACTGCTTCATAGTAATAGTCGGTTCGCAGGAAAAGAAGATCGGTGTTATGGTGGACATGCTCGTTGGAGAAGAGGATGTCGTTATAAAGCCCTTGCGCGACCAGTTTACGAAGTCACCGGGAATTGCTGGTGCTTCGGTCTTGGGAGACGGTTCAGTTTCTTTGATAATTGATGTTAGCCAACTTCTCGAACTTGGTGTGCAGCAGGAGATTAATGCCCAGCAGCTCCGTGAGAAAGAAGCGATAAGGAGAGGTTAGTAGTATGGCAACGATTCAGGAAAGACTCAGTGCCTTTGCCAGTACGACTGAGCAGGTTGGCGGACAGGGTGCCCTTAGCCAGGAGGAGCTGAAGAAGAAGAATGCCGTTACTGATTACAGCATGGTGGCGTTTTCTCTTGCCGGTAAGGATTATGCTATAGACATCATGAAGGTTAAGGAACGGGCCAAGGCGGGAAATTTCACATATGTTCCCAACAGCCTTCCTTTTGTCTTGGGGGTGTACAATCTTCGTGGAGATATAATCCCGGTTATTGACTTGCGCCTTTTCTTCAATATAGACATTTCTCCCCGTGAAGACGGCCATTTGGAGAATATGCTGATTATTGTAGTCGGCGAGCAGACTTTTGGCGTCGTTGTGGATGAGATAGACCGTGTGGTAAATATCCAGAAGAGTGCGATACAGCCGCCCCATCCCCTTTTTGGCGATATCAATATTAAGTACATATATGGTGTGGTCGAGTCGGACAGCAACCTGTATGTCCTTCTTGATATAGATAGAATCTTTGGTGTCCGTTCCGCAGAAGAGGAGAAGGAACTTGCGGATTCTGCCAAGGCCCAGATGGTTCAACGGCAGATTGAGGAAATGCAGATGAACGTGCCTGCTGCATCCTCTTCCAATGTAGTTTCTGAGGATGCCCCAAAAGTTTCTGCTCCATCCAAGGCTCCGTCGGCGCCAGCTCCTAAACCTGCGGCCCCTGCACAGCGCGTGAACGCTCCGGCAACGGATGCAGGTGCTTCAGAAGCAGATTTGAAATTCATCGCTGATTCCCTTCTGTCTTCGACTAAGTTTTCCGCATCTCCGTTGAATTCAGAGTGGATGAAGGGTCGTTATGCTGAATGGAAGAAGCTGAAGGGGGAGGGAAAAACTCAGATTCAGAACGAAGGCGATGCCTTGAAATTTTTGGAGCCATTTTACTCGGAGTTCACCGACAACTGGTGGTCGGAAGCGTATTCCGATGCGATTTCGAAGGCCTTGCCGGACAATTCTGCCAAGAATATAGTCGTGTGGAATCCGGGTTGTGCAAAAGGCTATGAAGCCTATTCCCTTGCCTGCATCTTGAAAAAACGATATCCCAATGCCCATATTCGGGTCTATGCCCATGATACGGATCTCTTGAACGTATCCAATGCCCCGTTGCTTCCCATAAGCCCGGAAGCGGCAAAATCATGGTATGCATCATATCTTTCTACCACTGCGTCTGGGGAAAATACCTTTGACAAGGATATAAAAGATATGATAATGTTTGAATATCATGATATCGCCAATACTAACAGTCTGCCAGATATCGATATAATATTTGCGCGCGATGTCCTTTCCTTCCTGCCGGAGGGGGGACAGAAGACGATCCTTGGGGATTTCAAGGAGAAGTTGAAGGGAAATGGTGTTGTCATAGTCGGTTCCAATGAAGATATTTCTTCTTACGGATTTAAGAAAAAATTGCAAGGAAATATTGCAGTTTATAGCAAATAGAAGTATAATATAAGAACTTTCTAGGGGGAAATAATGAGAGTTGAGTACATTAACCCATT
>JAILON010000188.1 GCA_024690865.1 Treponema sp.
ATTACAACACGAAGCGCGTGACGACAGTAAATCCAGGCGGACTGCCTCCTGCTGTATACAGGGAAAAGACAGCATCTGTAAATGCTGCTGCCTAAATAAATTTAGGGTGTTTAGGCACTGAACTAATATTGACTATTCCTCTGCTTTTGCGGCTAAAAAAATCAAGGGGAGAATACCATGCACTTAAACACACTTACGGCAAATCCTGTTGAATACAAGTCCGGCAACCTGCCGATCGCACTCTACCCAAACGTCATGCGGGAGAAGACGGACGGAAAGAGATCGTTCTATGCCCGGGTCATAAGCCGGGTGCATCTTTTTATGGAGGACATAGCAGGCGACATGGTCATCGCGGGCGTGGACGACGGCATGACGAAGGAGCAGATACTTTCTATATGGAAGAAGATAAACTGCGCCATCCTGGACCGGGTTTCAAACGGATGCACGGTGGACACGGGGCTGGGGCAGCTGTCCGCCAAGGTGAGCGGCAGCTTCAGGACGGAGAGCGAAAGCTTTTGCAAAGACCATCACGTCATAGACATGGCGTTCAGGACAAGCAGGAATGTCCGGCAAAAGCTGGGCGAACTGGGCGTTGTCATACGGCAGGGGAATTCCACAAAGCCTGAGATTACGGAAGTAAAAGATATGGATGCGACAGTGCTAGGTACGCTCACAAGGGGCGGGTTCCTGGAGCTGAAAGGCCGGAACATCAAGCTCTTCGGAGATGACGGGTCCGTCGGCCTGTATTTTGTAAGCGAGGATGACCCTGCAAAGACAGTCAAAATCCCAAAGGAAAAAATTGGATTCAACAGCTCCACAAGGCTTGCCTGCGTTGTTCCGCCTAAGCTCCAGGCAGGAAGCTACCGGATCAAACTTGTGACCCAGTACATGCGCACCAACGAGCAGCGGAAGACAGCCCTCAGCACCGTCTATGGCCGGGTCTTGGAGCTGGTAGAAAAGCGGAGTGGGGTCGGAGTTCCGCTCCCGAACCAGTAGCTCCCGAAATCCTTTTTGGCAAAAAAAGTCAACCGGCAGTTTACCACGCGGGTGGCCTTGTGCGCTATCCTGTTTTCATAAAGCTTTCGCAGGAGGCAGATATGAAAGCAAGGATTAGAATCAAGCGGATGGCCTTTGTGGCTTTCGCTGGGATTGCCGGTATGATGCTCACGTCATGTATGCACATGGCTCTCGGGATGATAGACATGCTAGAGGAAATGGATTATCAGCTTGCGGAATACACGGATACATATACGAGCTCATATTCCTCTTCCTCTTCGTATTCCTCCCAGCCCGTCGCGGCCTCCTATCAGAAAGCTCCTGCCAACGTCTACATGACGGCCCAGGGCCGGCTTGTTGACAGCTGGATAGACAACGTGTGGCGGCAGTGCTATGTCAGGGACTTTGACGGGAACGGAGAAATTAACTGCTGCGACAAGGCGACGGCCTTCTGCATCAAGTGGAGGCAGTACAACAACAACCGCATCCGCTTGTGCCAGCAGCAGACAAGGAGCTTGAACCATATGTACGTGCAGATATGGCTGGAGGGATACGGCTGGTGGTCGGTGGATCCGGCGTACAAAAATAACGGCACCCACGACATGAAAGCTGTCTGGGGAAATAACTACAACCGGGATTGCGATAGTGTGGATGCCTACTGGATAACTGTGTTCAGCAACTATATATATTGATGGCAGGAACAGGGGGAACTGGCGATGATGTACTGCTCATATTGCGGGAAGTCCCTGGTTGACGACGCCGCGTTCTGCTATGCCTGCGGGAAGCGGGTGGCCATACCGGACTGGGATGCCGAGCTGGCGGACCCCTCCGGGACCGCGGGCAGCCATGACGGGGACGGGCGGGCGTTCACTACCTTGCAGGACTTTTTGCGGAGGCTCCTGCAGGGACTGCCGGAACCTGACAGGAAAATCCTTGAGATGCGTTTCTGGCTGGATGAAGACTCTTCCTACACGATGGACGAAATTTGCGAAAGCCTGAAAGTCACAAGGGAGGATATACTCAGGGCCGAGGCCAACGCGCTCAGGCTCCTGAAGCCGCTCGCAAGAGGGAAGTAGGGGGCAGGGGGGCTGAAACTGTCCGGTCACCTTACTTCCGTAAGTTTGGGATTGAAGCTTGCATTTTGCTGTGTTGTATGGTAGAATATACGGCATATTGTTATATAAATAGGTATGAAAGAATACAAGAACAAGATTCAGGCAAAGGTAATCCTTGCAAAATGTCCGTATGCCAAAAGTGAGGGTGAAAATCTCTTTGGAATGAGGATTCAAAAATTCGGCTCTGAATGGAAGCGGACATGGGCGTTCAAGATTGACGCAACAAAGGCCCGGCATGAGGGCTACGACGCTGCGACAGCCAGCGTCTCAGGCGACACTGAGGAATACCCGGGCTGTCCCTACTGCGGAACAATGGGACTTGTAAGTTGTTCCTGTGGTGGATGTTTCTGTGACAAAACCGAAGTGAAGAAAAGCAATCATAAAAAATATAAGGTGACTTGCCCGTGGTGCGGGGAAACAAGTGAGGTCGTCTTTGTGGATGCATTGAATTTGAGAGGAGGAGGATACTGATATGGAATTAAAAGACGGAGAAAGCATAGGGCTTGAGGGCGGAAAGACAGCAAAAATCGTCTCTCGGCTCGGAGAGGGCGGTCAGGGTATCGTCTATGCCGTAAAAATCGACGGAAAGGATTACGCCCTCAAGTGGTATACTCATACGTCCAGATTGCAGGACAAGGATGCTTTCAAGACGAATTTGCAAGAAAACATCAAGAAAGGTGCTCCTGACAACAAATTCTTGTGGCCGCTCTACCTTACTGAGGAAAAGGAGGGCTGTTTCGGCTACGTAATGGATTTGAGGCCGAAAGGCTTCTCTGAGTTTTCGGACATTTTGAACAACAAAGTTCGTTTTCCTTCTACTGATGTCCTGGTCACATCTGCTTTGAATATCGTGAATGCATTCCGAAGTTTGCACAGGGAAGGTCTTTCCTATCAAGACTTGAATGACGGAAATTTTTTTATAAACGTAAATACTGGTGATGTTCTTATCTGCGACAATGACAACGTGACTCCTGATGGCAAGCAAAACCCCGGTAATATTATGGGGAAACCCGGTTATATGGCCCCAGAAATTGTCCGAGATGGCAAGCGTTTTCACCCGAACTCGCTCACTGACAACCATTCCCTTGCCGTGATACTGTTCAAGCTTTTCTGTCGTCATGATCCGCTCATGGGAAAAGCCTATGTGGAAAGTGTATGCATTACAGAGAAGCGGGAATGGGAACTGTACGGACAAAGCCCTGTGTTCATATTTGATCCGCTCAATGATTCCAACCGGCCTGTTCCCGGCGTGCACCCGAATCCTATAAAACTATGGCCACGTTATCCTAAGTTTATTCGTGAGGCATTTGAAAAATCCTTCTGTGAGGGTATGAAGAATCCAAATGCCAGGCTGGATGACAATCACTGGCAGCAACTTTTGATTCGCTTCCGCGGGACAATTCTGAAGTGCCCGCACTGTTCGGCAGAACTCAGCCTTGCGCTTGTTCCGCATGGGAATACGCTCAAATTTGATTGTGGGCGTTCATATAGCTATCCCTTTGCGCTTGATGACGGTAGGCACAAGACTCCGCTTTTTCCGGGAAGCAAATTGTATGCATGTCTTACATCAAAAGATGTCGATGACTATACAACGGTAACGGGGGAAGTGATTATGAACAAAAATAATCCTTCCCTGTGGGGAATCAAAAATCTTTCGGATGCAACATGGTCTTTTTTCACGAATACCGGGGAACTCAAGTCCATAGAAAAAGGCTCAGTCATTCCGATTGCCACTGATTTGGAAATAAAATTTGATGGCATAACTGCCAAAGTTTCAAGATAGGAGATAGCAAAATGGGAATGTTTGATGATGTAGAGGGTATTGTAAAACGCCAGATGGTTTTGTTCTTCGTCATCGATACCTCCGGAAGCATGGAAGGAACAAAAATCGGGGCGGTGAATACGGCAATCCGCGAAGTGCTCCCAGAGCTGAAAGATGCCGGTGGTTCTGATATTGATCTGAAGATAGCTTGCCTTGTTTTCTCAAACGGATGTGAGTGGATGTATCCGTCTCCGGTTGCTGCTGAAAGCTTCCAGTGGAATCTCCTTGAAGCTGATGGGTGCACGGATTTAGGAGCCGCATTCAAGGAATTGTCTGAGAAGCTTTCAAAGAATGGATTCCTGAAAGCTCCGTCCGGTTCCGTTGCTCCCGTGATATTCTTGATGAGCGACGGAGAGCCAACTGATGATTTTGAGTCCGGTCTGAATCTTTTGAAGCAGAACAGCTGGTTCAAGTATGCCATAAAGGTCGCTGTCGCGATTGGTGATGATGCAAATAAAGATGTTCTTGCGAAATTTACGGGGAACTCTGAAGCTGTCATTTCTGTTCATACGCCTGAGGCACTCAAAAAGTGGATACGCAAGGTTTCGGTTACGTCCTCTATGGTTGGAAGCAAGAGCCAGCCGGCAAACGACGGGCTGATTAAATCAAAGCAGGATGCGATGATTGACGAAATCAAGGATATACAGCAGTCGGAACCGGATTTAGACTCAACCAGCACAAGTGGAGATGAATGGTAAGCCATGCTCGTTACTCTAAATGCCTGTTGCCAGGGAAGTTCTCATATAAAAGACGGCAAGCCATGTCAGGACTCCTGTGAATCATTCAAGGACAGCGACAATTATCTTGGGCTAGCTATCGTAGCGGACGGTCACGGCGGGGAAAAATATATTCGCAGTGATATTGGTTCACGTGAGGCTGTTTTTCGTGCAAAGATTTTTGTGCATAAGCTTTTGAGAAATCACATAGATGCATATATAAAAAGAAAGGATAAAGAGAGCCTGAAAAAGAATTTTGATTTGCTCAAATCTCAAATTGTCTCTGAATGGAGGGATGCTGTTACCAGACATCAAGCAGATAACTGCCTTACAGAAGATGAAAAGAACATTCTTCGCTGTCTCGGACAGACCGAAAAGGATTTTGGTGAGAACAATCCCGAGCTGTACGGTACAACACTTCTTATAGCCGGCTATATAGAAAAATATAGTTTCTGGTTTGCCTTGCAGATTGGTGATGGCAAAATAGCCTTGTTAAAAAATGATGGTTCTATTGCTTATCCGATACCGGATTTAGATGAACAGGGCTTTGGAGTTACTAATTCCCTTTGCAATTCGAACGCTGCGGATAAAATCCAATATGTATATGCATTTGAAAAAATTGCTGGAATTACGGTGATGACTGATGGTATGTCTGATTCATTTGATTTGGAGAAGCTTCCAAAGTTTTTGACGGATATTAAGGATAATGCTTTGATCGATGTAAAGAAAACTCAGAGAGAGCTGGATTCCTACCTTCCTAAGCTTTCCGAGCAGGGGAGCGGAGATGATATATCCATTGCCGGAGTCTTTGTAAAGGAAAATGGATTACCTGTTGTAAATAACACAAATAAAGGTTGTAGGTAGGGGTGTGGCTGTTTTAGAAGTACACAAAGAATCTGATTATCTCTATATGGTATATACTCCTGAGCAAAATAATCTTGATTGGCTTAGAAGAAAATTCAATGATGCAGATACATATTTTCTCAAGAAAACGTTTCTACTAAATAAGAATGAAATAGAATTCGATAGTGATGCGAACGCTACGAGTATTACGTTCAAGATTGCAAAAGAAAATCATCTTGATGAGGGTGTGTATTTTCTTCTTGATAAATATGTCTTTGGCATTTCGTTCAATTTCTACATTGCAGAAGAATGTAATGTAACAGAAAAATGGTTTATAGGTGCGAGGAATACATCTGTTTTGCGGATTATGGAGAGTATTGGAGTCTCTGAAGATTTCTTTGTGGGAGGAAAGAAATCGGAATCTGTTTCTGAAAGAGAATACAAAAAGATGATAAAATCTTTGCCAACAGCAACGGAATTGAATAAGTATGTAACCTCGAGACTTTGCAATGAATTAAGGAATTTTGTTGGTATCAAGCATGATTCTGAATCTGAGTTTCATAAATACTTAAGACAAAGAAATGAGATGTTGAGTAATGGTGATGTCAGCGAAAATGATTATGCTGATTTTAATTTGAAAAGATATGAGTCTGTATTGATGAATTTGAAATTGATGCTTAGGGATGAAAATGCTTATGAGCTTAGATGGGAGAAGGAAATTGTTAAAATTATTCAGGTCCTTTACCCGAAGTATGTTGTTTGTAAAGAGCAAGTATCAATAAAATCATCTAAGAAAACTCCCTTGAGAATTGATTTGCTGCTTGGCGATGCAGACGGAAATATTGATGTCGTTGAAATTAAAAGGCCCCATAAAATGAGCTTGCTGACTAAAACTAATTCATATAGGGATAATTATGTTCCGTTACGTGAACTGTCTGGAACAATTATGCAATGCGAGAAATATATCTATCACATGACAAGAAACGCTGCTGAGACAGAGAAGCGATTAAACTTAAAGTTTAAAAAAACTCTCCCTAGAAACTATTCATTTAGGATTGTAAATCCAAAAGCGTTGATAATCATGGGAAGAGATGTCTCAGACTCTCAAAAGTTAGATTTTGAGATTGTTAAACGTAAATATAAGAATGTAATAGACATTATCACGTATGATGACTTGTTGAGACGCTTGCAAACTTCTATAGATTTTTTCAAGCAGAATGCTGTAGTTCGGAATTCTCATGAGAATGCAAGAAATAACAAACAGGAGATGTCATGACGGCATATATATTGAACCTTCTTGCAAATGAGAACGAACGGGAGCTGAAGGATGTAGTCTCAAACCTCAAGCCGGGAACGCCTGTTTGTGAGCTTGCGTTTCTTGCCTGGCAGCTGAATACAAAACGTGTTTTGGAGCTAACGTATGGAGAATTTTGATCTGATGCTCGTCTATTACTCATTTTTTGCTGGAATGGCTCTTCTTGCACTTGTTGTGTGGATTTGGCTGTTAGTTTTGTCCGGAAAAATCGCAAAGGCGAAATCCGAAGAGAAAGATGTTTGGATGTATAAGAGCATGGAGACATACCTTCTCGTTCAAACTCACGGTTTCCCGCTCCTTGCTTTGGTCAAATTGTTGCCGGGGACATTCGTAGGGCTTGGTATACTCGGGACGTTCCTGGGATTCTCAGACGGTATTTCAGGGATTAGCTTGTCTGCCGATAGTGATGTTCTGTTTGATAACCTTGGCGTTTTTTTCAGCGGACTGAATACGGCCTTTGCAACTTCAATAGCGGGTGTTATACTGTCTGTCCTGTTTGGAACTATTTTGTACCAGTGGCCGCTCAATACGATTAACTTCCACTGTACGAGGTTGTATAATGAAGTAAAAGAGGAAATCAACCTTGCAGAAGGTGCAAAGAGCGAGTTCAATGGCTATGTTACATCCATCCGTGAAATGACGGAAACTCTGCTGACAGCAAAGAAATCTATTGAAGTATTGCCGGATAGATTCCTTGATGTCGGGAAGAGCCTTGAAGAATCAATAGGCCCCGTCAAGGAGACTTTCGCTGCAATGCAGTCAACTCTTGAGAATTATGCTGTGCAGGCAAAAGCCTTGCAGGGAGCATCAGAGCAAATTCAGCAGAGCCTCACGAAGTTCATTGAGACTGCGGGGGAGACGACAGGCAGGGTAAATGCCGTCCTAGAGCAGACGATTACTGCCACAAAGGACATCCAGGATAACAACACAAAGCTCAATGCCGACCATGCCAAGATGCTGGAGGATTACAAGAATCTCCATGCGGATATGGATGAGTCGTATGAGAAGCTTTTGGAAAACTACAAGAAGCTCTATAAGGGGCTTACTGCTGCCCAGACAAAAATGAAGGATGATGTTGCCTCCTACGGTGTGGAAATCAAGAATCACTTCTCTCAGCTCCTTACGGAGTATTCCGAGCGGTCACGGGAAATCATACAGAGCCAAAACGTGCAGCTGCTTGAGGAGAGAAGAACTGTTCTGGAAGATTACAAGCAGATTGATGAAAGCATTTCTTCGATTATGGAATCCATAAACAAGAACATCTCTGATTATTCTTCGGTAATCGAAAAGTCCCTTGTTCATACGCTTGAGGAATATAACAATACAGCCCGAAAAGTCACGGAATCTTTCTTCGGGAGGCACAAATGAGCAACGAATCTGAAAGCTCCGGTATTGCAGGGGAATTCAGCCTCTCAATCAGCGACATGATGAGCGCATTGTGTGCCATATTTGTCTTGCTGTGCATTGGAAGCATTTTGCAGCTCAAGCAAATTTCCGAAAAACTTAAGGATGTTTCCGAGCATTACGTGAATACGAGATATACGCTCTACGAGGATTTGAGCAAGGAGTTTTCCACTGACCTTGAGAAATGGAATGCAGAGATTGACAGGGAGAATCTTTCCATACGTTTCAAGGATCCTGATGTCCTTTTCCTGATGAATGAGGCCATATTGCAGGATAGCTACAAGAAAATACTCGGGGACTTCTTCCCCAGACTCCTTAAGGTCGTTGACAGATATGAGGATTTGATAGAGGAAATCCGTATTGAGGGACATTCTTCCGAAGCCGTTCAGTCAATAAGCAGTGGTCTGATTTCCGACAGAGAGGATTACGAGGAGGGAATGGAACTTTCACAGGGCAGAACCCGCTCCGTATTGTCATATTGTCTCAACGACACCAGCTATCCTGAGAACAGAGGGTGGATTCGGAGCAAAATCGTTGCTATCGGCTATTCAAAGTCACATCCTGTCAGAAATGAGGCTGGTGAGATTGACTGGAATGCTTCCCGCCGCGTCGAGTTCAGAATAAAACTGAACTCCGACAATGAGATATTGCGTAACTTCTCAAAAGCTGCACAAACGGGGGTGGACTGAAAATGCAGACGCTGAAATCGCTCCAACAATTACAGAAAACAAGCTCTTCGATGCATTCGCTCCTTTTCCCGACGGAGGAGGGGGCTGGTCATATACAAAAACAGATTCAGAATTTGACTGAGATGACTTTTGTCTATGTCCTCAACCTCATGGCCGAAGAGAACGAGCAGAAACTGGGCGAAATTGTCACGAATTTGCCACAGGATTCGGATTTTTATGGCTTTACGGTCTTGGCCTATCAGCTGAGCAAGACAGAGACGGACTTTGATTTTTTGACGGCTCCTGAAAACCTTTCTGTTTATGAGAGAATTGCGGAATTATCAGAGGAATGCAAATTCAGTTTCCCGTACATAAACATCCTGATAAAAATATCGAATAACAAGCTGTACGGGCTTTACTCGGAGAATCAGGAAGTACATTTTTTTCTTGATGAGTATGAAAAGTATAAGGGGAATGTCAGTCCATCTGATTTTTTACACCAATTCAGGAAGATTTTAAAATACCGGACTCAGCAGGTGTTTACGCGTTTCATCGAAGATGACATATTTTCCCTTATACCAAAGACGCTTGCCGCTTATTCTGCTCGGATTGAAAGCGAGCTGGGGCTGTCGCTCTATGTGTATGGGCTTCAGTATTACGAGAGTGACATTTCAAATGATGATGAGGTTTTTCTGATTGAGCATATAGGTTTTTGCATCTCGTATCTTGCAAGACATGGTTCTTTGGAATTCAAACCGAGCAGAGAGAAGTCCTTTTTTCCGAGCTTCAGGGACGACATACAGGCTTCTGAATGGTTCTTTGAGCATAACGAAAGCGTTTTGGATTCATTGGATCGCTTTATCGGGCTTTTCAAGGATGTATGTTCTTCTTCAGAAAATGTAAATGAACTTTGCGATTTCTTGCGGGCTAACGTTGGTAAGAAGAATGCCGAGGTTTTTGACGAGGATAAAAATGAATTCTCCAAGTTCATCTCGAAAACAATCAAAGAGAAGTTTAAGTCGAACAAACATCCGCTGTACAAGGAGATATGCAAGCTGCTCCCGCAGATATTCATCTGTATGCGTCATCCTGCTGTTTCTCATCATGATGGTTATGGAACTGATGATTTCTACGATTTATATGAGGCTGAGAAAGTAAATGATGAGAGTGGAAAGGGGAAGAGAACAAATAATTTAATTGTTTCTGCTCTTATGAAGGGATGCAAGAATAAGGGCGTTCTTGAGGCCAATATCGCCGTTAAGGTCGAAATCCTTGCGAGAGACAAGAATGGATATGCCATATCATGGGACTGGAAGCCGTTAAGGCATACATATAATTAATTTTGGAGGAGTATATGGAGTTAGCGGAAAAAAACAGGAAAGTCTTTGCGTTCGCCCAGAAGTATTTGGAAGAAAACCTGCCGGTCGGACTGACCAAGGCAGATTTGGAGAAGTATTATGAACCGAGGCAGTTCAAGACCCTCGGGGATGTCTATGACCAATTCATCATGTCTGCACAGAACAGGCAGGCCATGCCCAACATCATAAAATTCAACAACGAGCATCCGGCAGAGAAAGCACGGACAAAGTCAATATTGGACAGGCTTTGCGACGGAAAATCGTATGACCTTGCGAGAATACGAAGCTTGCAGCCAGCTTTCTTGTACGAGACGTTTTCGTCGGAGCTCGGTGTTTCTGGGAAAAGCTGGGAAGGTTGGTGCAAGTCTGTGGTCGATGCCGCCGCATGGCTCTGTCAGTTCCCGGATGCGAACGCTTTCAAGTCGTTCATTCAGCGCAATGACTCTGACTGCAAGAAGAGGGCTTCCCTGCCGGATGAAATCGCACGGCACATCCACGGAATGGGATTTGCCTTGGTATGTGACGCTCTCAAGGAGATGGGCTTTGTTAGCTTTTCCAAGCCCGATGTCCATATAAAGAGGATTTTCACGAGCCTGGGGCTGTCCGATGACGATGACAGCAACGTGTTCAATGCCTTGGACAAACTAGCCCGTGACAACGGCGTATCACCCTACAAGGCAGACAAAATTTTCTGGCTTATCTGCTCCGGCTATTTCTATAAAGACCGGTCTGTGAAAGGAAAACATCCCAAAGCAGATGACTTCATCGCAGAAGCGAGGAATGTGACAAAGTAATCAAATGAATGAAAAAAATAGAGAAAGGTAAAATTATGAAGAAAGAGATGATGTTCAATTATAGAGATGCTCTTTTTAATGGTACAGTAAAAATGTGTCCTGTAAAAACACTTGAGGATATAAAAGAAAATATTATCAACTATGAGAAAAGCTCCAGTTGGAGAGACTTTGCAAAAACGAAGCTTGTCTTTCCCGGTACGAAATACTATTTGGCCTACAGGGTTTCCAGTGATACCGCTTTTCATTTCCTGTTAGGAAAATATGTCGGTTATAGGTGGGGTGGCCTTGGAAATTATGACCCGTATGAAACTGATGGAGCTGTTACAAGAATCGCCGTAAGTAAATTATTGGGAGAACCTTTTAAAGATGACTTGCTATACCAGGCTCTCGCTGAATATTACGCTCGAATGAGCGTATCTTATTTTTCAAAAAGTAAAAGAGCTATCAGTTTCTGGAAGTTGGAAGACGTGATAAAACTTTGAACGTCCTGTTACTATACAAATAGGTAATATTGTTATGATACACTGCATATACTGCGGGAAAGCACTTGAGGATGATGCCGCGTTCTGCTCGGCATGCGGGAAGCGGGTGATTCTGGAAAACAAGGAGGCCGGCCAGTCCGCCTCGCAAGGATTCTCCGGCGCTATGTCCTTGGATGCCATGCTCGCAGAGGAGTCAGAATCTCCGTCCGCCGAGCTTGAGTGGCAGATTGGCGACAGCTACTTTTCCGGTACGAACGGGGCCGTCAAGGATTACGGCGAGGCCGTCCTCTGGCTGGAGAAGGCTTCGTCCCGGAAGCACCCGGCTGCCCAGTACGCCCTCGCATGCTGCTATGCCAACGGACTTGGGGTTGAAAAAAGCGATAAAACCGCCTTTTCGCTTTTTCAGAAGGCAGAAGAAAACGGTTTCGCCGGGGCAAGACTCAACGTGGCACAGTATCTTGAGGAAGGCCGTGGCGTGACGAAGAATCCCTTCCGTGCCGCAGTCAGCTACATCCGCATGATTTTAGACGGAGATACACAGACCGTTTCCCGCCTCCGTGCCCTCTATGACAGCGGGGAAAACCTTGAGTCTGACATAAGCGAATCCTACAGGAATGCGCATCTGATTCGGAAAAAGGAAACGGAGAAAAACATGTTCTCAAAGCTTTCGGATGCATTTTCTCAGGACCTGTTGAAGGATAATATCGCTGTCGCTTTCGGAGGAGTTTTCGGCGAGACATTTGATAGAATGCTTGAATCAACGACAGAGACTTATACGACGGACTCCTTTGATGTGTTTGCGGAGAACTTCATAAGGAACAGGTCTTACCCTGTTCCTTTTTCTCCTGCCAATGCTGGTATTTCTGCTTCGGATTACGCTAAGCTGCTGGATTTTTTTTATGATGAGAGCCGGGAGCGATATGAGGAGGCACATTCAAGATTCTTCCATAATTCAGAAAGCTTGTCCCAGCCCCGGCTCAAAACGTATACGGCTTCTGCAAAAGGAGAGGAGTCGTCGTTTTTGACCTTGAGCTACAGGGCCGGGGAAATGGAATATACCATGTACGAATGGTCCATTGACCTTGGCAAATCTGATCTGAAAAGAAATGTCGAGGGAATCGGTGACTTTTTAAGCTCCATCGCAAATATGTCTGAGCCCGGCGAGGAGGGGAGACGTGTCGGTCAGGCTTGGGCTGACGATTTCATGAAGACGCACAGGAAAGAGCTGAAGGCCGCGAGGAGACAGGATTCGGAAGGTATTGGTAAAGCTGGTAAAATAGTCCTTTTTATCATCGCTGGATTTTTTCTTTTCGTAATTCTCCTGAACCTCTGATTTATGTGACATAGTCCGGAGGCTTCGAAAAACGACAATCTTTGTCCACTGTACAGCTCCGATGAAATGTGCTACAATGCGCTCATGGAAGAAAAGGTCTTCAAGAGCGAGGAGGAATACGCCTCTCAGGCCGGTACGGGAGCGTTGTTGAATCCCCGCGTGGACTCGACCTTTAAGGCCCTGTTCACGCAAAAGACGAAGGACTCCTACGAGGCCATGAGGTCTTTCCTGTCGGCTGCAACCGAGCGGACTGTAAGGATATGGCAGCTTACAGCGAACGATGTTCCGGCGAATTTCTCTGGGCAGCGTGACGTCAGTTACGACATCTCCTGCGAGTTCGCTGATGGTATGGCAGCGGACATCGAAATGCAGGCCTTCGACCAGAAGTATGACTACGGCAAGCGGGCTGAGTATCAGGTCGCGAGGCTGGAGACGACATACCTCAAGAAAGGGGACGGTTGGGAAAAAGCTCCGACCGTGTATCAGATAAGTGTTCTGGACTTCGACTATGAGGCCGAGGATACTGACGGGGATACTCCGAAAAGAACTGAAAAAACGAAAAGCCCGGTAAGTCGCTACGCCATGAGGACAAAAGATGGAAGGGAGCTTGCCAATGCGCTCAACATCATCTTCGTGGAACTGCCGAAGGCAAAAGGGCTGGAGGACAGTGTCGAGACAAACACTGCGCTTGAAAACTGGGCAATTTTTCTGAAGAATGCGGACGACCCTAAGAAAGCGGATGTCATACGGAAGCTTACGAGCAAACAGGAGGGACTTATGAACGCACAGAAATCACTCTCGTCCATCAGCGCGAACCGCGACCTGTGGATAGCGCAGTATCATCAGGAACTTCACGAACGTGACCGTATGTCAGGACTTGCAGCGGCACGCAGGGAAGGACTTGCTGATGGCGTGAGGATGACAGCACGGAACCTTCTCGCCCTGGGCACGAGCATCGAGACCATTGCGAAGGCGACGGGTCTTTCGGAGGATGAAATAGGAAAACTCAGGTAAGGAGACAGGTCTTATGAACGCACAGAAATCACTCTCGTCCATCAGCGCGAACCGCGACCTGTGGATAGCGCAGTACCTCCGCAAGCGCTCTGTTGGGAAACTTTCCTTTCTCTTCCTTTTCCTTGTCCTGCTGTGGATGTCAGGCGGGCAGCTTCTTGTGGCGGCGGGCAAAAAGCCGCCACGTGCAGTCTACGAGCGGCTGTACGAGGTCCGGGTCACGAAGGTGGTGGACGGTGACACGGTGGACGTTGAATTCCTGGGTGAGACGCCTCCGGAATGTGACAAGGCCTGCCAGAGAATCCGGCTCATAGGGGTGGACACGCCCGAATATTACAAGAAGGTCCGGCAGCCTTATGCGGACGAGGCGAAGGAATACACGGGCTTGTGCCTCGGGACGAACATGCTTCTGAAGCTGGACCGGGATACGTCCTACAAGGACAGGTACGGGAGGCTCCTAGCCTATCTGTACGCGGAGGACGGCAGAATGCTCAACTGCGAGCTGGTGCGGAACGGCTACGGCAGGTACTATGGCAAGTTCAAATTCAACAAGCAGAACATGGCATCTTTCAGTCAGGCGGAGGACTACGCGAGGGAGCGGAGGCTGGGCCTGTGGGGGCTGGAAGATACGGGGCAGTGAGCATGCCCTAAAAGTCCGCATGAAAAGTGTTGTCCCGGCTTAGAAAGTCCGCCTTAAAAATGTATCCCAAGCCTTGAAAGTCCGCATGAAAAATGTGGTCTAAGCTTGAAAAGTCCGCATGAAAAATGTAATATAACGGTATGGAACGGGCTGTCTTTCAGAAACTTGATCAGTGGAAAAGCTCTCCGAGGCGCAAGCCCCTCATCCTGCGGGGGGCACGTCAGGTCGGAAAGACCTGGGTGATGAAGGAATTCGGGAGGCGTTGCTTCAAGAACACGGCATACGTCAACTTCGACAACAATTCTGCGATGAGACAGCTCTTTGAGGGGGATTTTGACATTCCCCGCCTTGTCCTTGCGATTTCCGCGCAGACGGGCGTTCCCATACGGCCGGAAGAAACGCTGATTGTCTTTGACGAGCTGCAGGAAGTACCGCGCGCGCTTTCCAGCCTGAAGTATTTTTGCGAGGAAGCCCCCCAGTATGCGGTGGTTGCGGCGGGGAGCCAGATGGGGGTGGCCCTTCATAACGGGACGAATTTCCCGGTCGGCAAGGTTGACATCATGACCCTGTATCCGCTTTCCTTCTCCGAGTACCTTCTGGCTGTGGAAAACGAGCAGCTGTCTGCCCTTTTGGAAAGCGGGGACTGGCAGACAATCTGTGCCTTGAAATCCCGCTATGTCCGGCGGATGAAAGAGTATTTTTATGTCGGAGGAATGCCGGAGGTCGTGCAGACTTTCATAACCGGGCAGGACTGGTTTTCCGTCAGGGCTGTGCAGAAAACCCTGCTAGCCGTATATGAGCAGGATTTTTCCAAGTACGCTTCCCCGGAGCTGTGTGCCCGCCTGAACCTTGTGTGGAATTCGCTTCCTTCACAGCTCGCAAAGGAAAACCGGAAATTCGTGTACGGGCAGGTAAAGAAAGGTTCCCGGGCAAAGGATTTCGCCCTTGCAATCCAGTGGCTTTCTGATTGCGGCCTTGTCCACCTTGTCCACAGCGTGTCAAAGCCGGGCTACCCGCTCAAAGCCTGTGAGGAGCTGGACAGTTTCAAAATCTATATGGGGGACATCGGTCTGCTTGGTGCGCTCGGAGGAACCGATGTAAAGACAATCCTTGACGATAACGCTTTTTTCGTTGAGTTCAAAGGTGCCCTGACCGAGCAGTTCGTCTTGCAGGAACTCATATCCTGCGCCGGGCTGAATCCTTTCTATTACTCCTCGCCGAATTCTTCTGGCGAGGTTGATTTTCTTGTCCAGATAGGAGAGCATATAGTCCCCGTGGAAGTGAAGGCGATCGAGAACCTTCAGGCGAAGAGCCTCAAGGCTTTTCATCAGAAGTGGCAGAATGAATTTTCTGTACGGACATCTCTCTCTGATTTCCGCAGGGACGGCTGGCTTACGAATATTCCCCTGTACGGGGTGCATAGGATTGCCCATGTCGTTACGGAACTGCCGGAATAAAACCGAACAGCTTCTGCTCGTTGAGTAAAAAGTCAACCGGCAGTTTACCACGCGGTAGCCTCCCCGTGCTAATATCCTCTTGTAGCCTGTAAGCGGGCTCAGGAGGATAGCGTATGAAGAAAAGAACAGCGATTCGCGCGGTCTTGGTGGGACTGGCCGCCCTTTTGATGATGTCGCTCACGTCTTGCATGGCGATGATGAGATCCCTAGCGGAGGAGCTGCTTGAGGCAAACGGCTACTATGACGCGTCGTATTCATCGGGAAGTCCTGTTTCCGCCGGTTACAACGAGCCTGTCTGCAGCCAGTACGCCGGCAGTGAGGCCGGTTTTTTGGACTCGCAGATAAGCTGGGTGTGGCAGCAATGTGAGCGGGAGGGCATACGGGATTACGACGGGAACGGCGAGGTGAACTGCTGCGACAGGGCAACGGCATTCTGCATCAAATGGAGGCGGACATACAGCCGCAGCATCAGGTTGTGCCAGCAGTCAACGCTCCAATTGAATCACATGTACGTGCAGCTGTATGTTTCCGGTTACGGCTGGTGGTCCGTTGACCCCTGCTATTCTGAGTCTGGGACCCATGACATGAAGATGGTCTGGGGCAGGAGGTACAGCAGGGCGTATGACGTCTCCGATGCCTACTGGGTGAACTATTTCTCCCGATATATCCGCTAGGGGTGTACCGGACGGCAGGGGCGGGGTATATGAGTGATAAGGAAAAGGACGGAGACAGAAAGATGACCGCGGAATATCGGAACGTGACGGTAAGGACAGACGGCGGGCTTCTCAGCTGCTACATGACGGACAGTTCCGACCTTTTTGCCGAGGAGCTGTTCAGGCTTGGCTACGATGTGTGCGGAATCGACTTGAATCAGCTTTTCCGACCGCTGCCAGAATCTCTGAAAGCGATTGTGGTCCAGATGGACGAGCTTTCCTGCTGCCTCGCAATCACGGATGCAGACTGTATTGTCATGCACCGGCACGGAAGGGGCAGCCTGTACGTTCCGCTCTGTCAGCTTGGGGATGTCGCAGCTAGGGATTGTGATGGCGACTGGAATGGAAGTCAGATTTCATCGTTCATCGACTGGTATTTTGAAGGAACGCAGCTGCTTGGCGAGCGATTCGGCGACGAGTGTCCGCAGTTCAAAATTCCTGATGGGGAAAAACGCGCGGTCTTGTACGGAAGCAAAGTTCCCGTTTCCGCAGAGGCGGATTTCTTTGATGCCCTCCGCATGTATAGGGAATACCGGGGGTTGAGCGAGGTAGACCTGTACAAGAAGGCTGGAATCAGCAAGCAGGCCTTCTCCAAGATACGGTCGGGCAAGGTCCGCCCCAAGAGGGAGACGGTGATGGCCTTCGCCGTCGCGCTGGACCTGAGCGCTCAGGACACGGAAGTCCTGCTTTCCTCGGCGGGCTATTCCTTCCGCAAGGAAGATGCCCTGTTCGTTATGGAGAAGGCCGTCGGCTTCCTCACTCCTTAAAAGTCCGCCGGAAAAGTATTGTGCAAGCTTGAAAAGTCCGCCTGGGGCGGTGCTTGAAAACTTTGACCGAAAGCTGTAATAATACAGTGTTATGACAAACGATGCAAAGAATTCCGTGAAGATTGGCTTGTATTTGCAAGGAAAGCCCGAAGTTTGTCTGGGCGGGGGCTTTGACAGGGCAATGACTACCGTTCGGGAGTCCGATATAGATATTCTGGTTTTGCCGGAGTTCTCCCACGTGCCCTTTGAGGAGGACTTTCACAAGGCCGACCTCCTGGATGAAAAGCAGCTTGAGGACATGTACGGGCGGGCGCTGGAGTTCAGCCGGGATATTGGCCGGGCTGTCGTCATCTGCAACAACGACAGGAAGGGTATGATTGTATGCATCTGGGCCAATGCTTTTGCGCGGGATGGCGAGACCCGCTGCAAGAATTACATCAAGCATACGATGACGGGCTGGTCCGCCTGCCAGCTGACTGACTACCCTTCGTATGCCGAAGAGGCTTTCGCCCCGATTCTCTACAAGGGGCATAAAATCGGCATGACGGCATGCTATGACTGCAACCATGCGATGTTCAGCAGGAAGTACGGCCTGAACGGGGTGGACATCATCGTGAACTGCACGGGCGGGGACGTGGAGAAGGACAAGTGGTACAAGTACAACAAGGCCCGCGCCATAGAGAATTCCTGCTTCAACTTCGTGACGATGGGGCACATGTGGAAAAAGAATACGAAGCGGTCAGGCAACTTTGTCTTCGGCTTTACTCCGGCGGGAAAAGAGATGACTCCCGTCCTACTAAACGGTAGTGATGGCGGAAAACGAAACTTCCCCGACGGCATCTATGTCTACGATACCGCCGATGACGACGGAACTGTGGAAATGGATCCGAGCGCACGGCAGGAGGAGAATCCCAGCAAGGACAGGGACCTTTCCGTCGCCGCTGGTGGCGTGATGGACTTCTTCATGCAGGGGCGGGAGGTCAAGGAAAATCTCCACGTCCTTCCAGTTGACGGCGTGAACCTCGTCATGTGCCTTGTCGAGGGGGATGCCATCATGAAGCCCGAGAGCGTGCTGAAGCTTTTGTATGCACGGGAACTTGCGGCTCTTCCCGAAAAGAAGTACCTCATCATCAACCGCTGGGATAGGGTTGACATGGATTTCTACGAGAAGCAGCTTTCGCTCATCCTGAAAGTCCATACCATGCAGAACTTCTGCGCTGTCATCCTGACTTCCGGCAACATGACCAAGTGCTTCCAGACCAGCGATTGCAGGAATGCCCAGGTCGTTCCTGCCGTCGGCGGTACGTTCGGCCTCGCGCTCGGCAGGATGGGCGGGCCGGAGACCATCTGGCGCTATCACAAGTATGACGTGAAGGGGACGCTGGAGACTTACATGAAGAAGGCATGGCGTACGAACGTCGAATGGCTTATCGAGAGCATGTGACGGGGGACGGCATGGAAGGTGAAGAACGGCCTGCTGAACAGCCGACTCCCGGTGCGGCCAGGCAGCCTGACCTTGGAGCTGCCGTACGGCCAGCTTCCGGTGCATCTGCATTGTCCTCTTCCGTAGCCCAGTCTGGCCCCGATTCCACCGTACGGCCGGCTTCCGGTGCATCTGTTCCGGCCAGGCTGCCCGCAGACCTGGAGACAAAAATCCGAGACCTGGTAGACAGGAGCCTGCGCCAGCTGGAAGAAAACAACAGGTGCCTGGGCCTGTACAGGGAGTACAAGGAACTCACGGTGGAGCAGCTGCTCATGCTGAGCTACGGTGTGTACGAGGACGAGCTGAACAGGATACGGGGGCGGAACGAGTTGCAGTTTGCCGACCTGCTCCGGGAAGCCCGGGACTCCAAGGGACTCACCGATGTGGACCTGTACAAGGCCGCCAGCCTGAGCAAGCAGGCATACTCCAAGGTCATCTCCGGCAAGTGTGTTCCCAGCCGCGAGACCGTCATAGCCCTCTGCGTTGCGCTCGGCATGAACATCTACGAGACAAATGCCCTGCTCAAGACGGCGGGCTACTGCTTCCTGCCGTCGGACGCGCTTGCAAAGCTTGCCCGCAACAGTATACAGATGAAGCAGAATCTTGAGGAGCTGAATACCCTTCTGGATGAAAATGGTCTGCCGGTTCTTGGCAGCAAATAATACGGGCCTGTTGCCTTTGCACGGCAGCAGGCCCGCAGTTTTCAGTTTTACCCTTCTAAAAAACTAGAATTCGTTCCCGGGGAAGCGGGGAATCAGGTCTGTCGCCTTCTTGATGTCCTCGTCCGTGGGGATATAGTCGCTCATCGTTCCTTCGTTGAACTTCTGGTAGCTGGTCATATCGAAGTAGCCCGTTCCGGTCAGGCCAAAGAGAATGGTCTTTGCCTCTCCGGTCTCCTTGCACTTGAGGGCTTCGTCTATCGCGACCTTGATGGCATGGCTGCTCTCCGGGGCAGGAAGCGTTCCTTCAACGCGGCAGAAAAGCTCGGCGGCTTCGAATACCGAAGTCTGCTCCACGCTCCGCGCCTCCATGTAGCCGTCGTGGTAAAGCTGGCTCAGGATGGTGCTCATGCCATGGTAGCGCAGGCCGCCCGCATGGTTCGGGCTGGGCATGAACTGGCTTCCGAGCGTGTACATCTTCTGAAGGGGGCAGACCTTACCCGTGTCGCAGAAGTCGTAGGCGAACACGCCCCTCGTCAGGCTGGGACAGCTCGCGGGTTCCACCGCGATGATCTGATAGTCGGCTTCGCCACGCAGCTTTTCGCCCATGAAGGGGGAAACCAGCCCTCCCAGGTTGGAGCCGCCGCCTGCGCAGCCGATTATCATGTCGGGCTTTATCCCGTACTTGTCCAATGCGGCCTTGGCCTCAAGTCCGATGACCGTCTGGTGCAGGAGGACCTGGTTCAGTACGCTGCCGAGGACGTAGCGGTAGCCGGGTGTCTTGACCGCGGTTTCCACGGCCTCGCTGATTGCACAGCCCAAGGAACCGGTGCAGCCGGGAAACTCCTCGTTCATCTTGCGGCCGACTTCGGTTTCCATGCTGGGCGAGGGGATGGCTTTTCCGCCATAGGTCCTGATGACCTCACGGCGCTGGGGCTTCTGCTCGTAGGAGCAGCGCACCTGGTAGACGATGCAGTCCAGGCCCAGGTATGCACAGGCCATCGCAACAGCGGTTCCCCACTGGCCGGCTCCCGTTTCGGTCGTAACGCCCTTGAGCCCCTGCTTTTTGGCGTAGTAGGCCTGGGCAATGGCCGAGTTGAGCTTGTGACTGCCGGAGGTGTTCTGCCCCTCGAATTTATAGTAGATTTTCGCGGGCGTTCCCAGTTTCTTTTCCAGGCAGTAGGCGCGGACGAGCGGGGAGGGGCGGTACATCTTGTAGAAGTCCAGTATCTCCTGCGGGATGTCAATCCATTTGTCCGTCATGTTCAGTTCCTGCTTGACCAGCTCGCTGCAGAAAACCTGCTCCAGCTCCTGTGCGGTGCACGGTTCATGCGTGGCCGGATTCAGGAGGGGGGCCGGCTTGTTCTTCATGTCGGCACGGACGTTGTACCACTGCTTGGGCAGCTCGTCTTCCGACAGGTAAATCTTGTAGGGAATGTCGTTCTTTGCCATCGTAAAGTCCTTCTTTCAGTTTCTATTCTTGGAAACATTCTATCGTAGAATTCCCGTCTTGTCAAACGAGCCAGGTTAATTTTGGCCAGTTTCAAAAGTCCGTTGCGACGAAGTCGCGGGGACTCCTTGAAATTGCTGCGCCTCGTCCTTCGGAATGGCGGCACGAAAGGCGCCCGCAGATCTGCCCCGGACAGGCGATATGGACCGGCAGCCTCTGGTTCCGACTAGACGTTGCCAAGGAGTACGTCTTTTAGTTCACGACGGGACAGGGCTGCCAGGCGGGTGAGGGTTTCTACGGGCGTGGGCGGCCTGTCTGCCATGTGCCAGCGGGGGAAAAAGCGGGTCAGGTGCAGGGGGATGTTCTTATCCAGGGATGCAATCCATGCGGCTTCTTCCGCCATCTCCGCTTCGCTGTCGTTGAACCCCGGTACGACGAGGGTCGTCAGCTCGATGTGGCAGCGGGAACTGCCGTGGCCATAGTCATGGCACATGCGTATGGTCTCCTTTACGGTCTCAAGGTCGCCGCCGAGCTTCCGGTAGGAACTGGCTGAAAAGCACTTGAGGTCTATGTTCATCGCATCCGTATAGGGAAGCAGTTCTTCCAGCACGGAAGGAAGCACGCAGCCGTTCGTGACGATGACATTCTTCATTCCCTCATTCCTGAGGAGCTTGGCGCAGTCCCTCACGTATTCCCAGGTGACGAGCGGCTCGTTGTAGGTGTAGGCCACTCCTATGTTGCCCATTTTCCGCAGGGAAAGGGCCTGGGCGGCAAGTTGCCGTGGAGTAAGCACAAGGCAGTCCGTACCTTCCTCATTTCCAAGGACCTGTTCCGGCCCGCATTGGGAGATCTCATGGTTCTGGCAGAAGGCACAGCGAAGGTTGCAGCCCCAGCCCCCGATGGAAAGGATGCGGCTTCCAGGCATGAAGCGGGCGAGGGGCTTTTTTTCTATCGGGTCCAGGGCTATCGCGCTCAGCGTGCATCCCTGGGTACCGTCCCTGTCGTAGTACAGGGGGACCAGCTTGCCGCCCCTGTTCACCCGGGCACGGCAGAAGCCCTTCTGTCCTTCCTCCAGTACGCAGCGGTGGAAGCAGGTCCCGCAGGTCGCCTTCATATCAGTAATGCCTCACGACTTCAAAGCGGGAAAGCTCCGGTTCTTCCGAAGGCCGTATGCCCCCCTTGCGGCAGGCAATCTCTATCTGCTGGTCTACGCTCTCCACCCCGTCCAGGTTTGGCAGCAGCAGGCCGCGCCTGTTGCCCTTGCTGCAGATCACCCCGTAGCGCTTCACGTCCAACAGCTCTCGGGAGCTGATTTCCCC
>JAILON010000189.1 GCA_024690865.1 Treponema sp.
TGTTGGACGGCAAGGACAACGTGCTCACCTGCGTCATCCCGGCAAGCCTCATGGGCGACAGTTGGCATGAAGGGGTAAGCTGGCTAGAACAAGTCATCCGTCTGACCGCGGCAGAAGGGAAGCTGAAGCTTTCCTTCTGCAAAGACCTTCTGGACAGGCAGTTCAGCCTTCCGAAAATCACCCCCTATCCCTGCAGCGCGGAAGGGGCCGGTTACGGGGAAAACCTGTTGGACAGCTCCAACAGTTGGATGACCGACTGCATCAGGATTGCCAGCGAGCGTATGATAGACCTGACAGACCGCTTTCCGGCAGAAACCGGCATAAAGGCCCGCATACTGAACCTGGGGGCAAAGGAGGTCCTGCTGGCCCAATCTGCGGAGTGGCAAAAGATGATATATGAAGGCAAACTGCCGGAATATGCGGACAGGGCATTCAGCTCCTGCATCAAGAACTTCAACATGGTGTTCGACTCGTTGGCCAGCAACACCGTAAACACGGAATGGCTTTGCAGGATGGAAAAGGAAGACAGCATCTTCCCCTGGCTGTCCTACAAGGTATTCAGCAAAAAGCGCTAATCCAATCGGCACCTGGAATGAATGCGGCGAAGGCCATCCCCTGCCTAACGATGCTCTTCCTCACCTACCTTCCCATCTGGCCCACCGGAACAGAAGGAGAAGGCAGGCCGTCGCTCTACGACATGGCCAGGGGACAGCTTTCTTCCAAGGCGGTTGAAACGGAAGGGGCGGATTCGAAAGGACGTGCATGGGGAGACGTGGCCAGACGGGATGAAAACGGGGCCACGGCACTGATGCTGGCCGCAAAAGAAGGAAATGATTGGGCAGTACGACAGCTGCTGGCAGCCGGTGCAGATGCAAATGCTCGAGACAACGACGGCTGGACGGCACTCATGTATGCGGTCCGGTACCAGAATGCAAGCGGCATAATCTCGCTGCTTCATGACGGCGGAGCCTCCATACGGGTTAGAAACGCCCACAATTCCACCCCCCTGCTGTTGGCCGCGGCCCACAGCAGGAATCCCGACATCCTCACATTCCTCCTCCGCGACAGGAGCGGAGCCGAGGAAGAGGTGTTCAACGCATTCATGCTGGCCATAGGGGATGAAGCGTCCACTCCAGCGGCAAAAATGGAAAAAATGAATGTCTTCCTCAAGAAAGGAGTGCCCGTCAACGGCTACTTCAGGGGAATGACGCCCCTTATGTACGCATGCAAGTACAACAGTTCTTCCCTGGCAGCCAGGTTCCTGATGGAAAAAGGGGCCGATACATCCGCAATAGGCGAGGAAGGGAAAACGGCCCTTGACTATGCCTTGGAAAACCCCGCTTTTCCACATGACGAGACATTCAACATTTTAATGAATTAATGAAGGAAAAAAGCTTATGAGGATTACCGGAGGACTTTTAAAAGGAAGGATAACGCAGACTCCCAGCGGAAAGATGGCCATACGGCCTGCAATGGACATGATGCGGGAGTCGGTTTTTGCCATACTGGGGAGCGAACTCAAAGGGAAAAGCTTTCTGGACCTGTTCTCCGGTTCCGGGACGATTGCCTTGGAAGCGGTTTCCCATGGGGCGAGCGGTGTTTCGCTTTGTGAGATGGATAGGGACAAGGCAAAGACGATCATCGAGAACGTAAAAATGGCAGAAGAGCTGGGAGAGCGGATCGACTGCCACTTCATGGCTGTGGAGCTGTTCCTGCGGAGGTGCAAAAAGCAGTTCGATTACATTTTTCTGGACCCGCCCTTCCCCTATAAATTCCGGCTGGAGCTGCTGGAGACCATAGACCGCAGGAAGCTCCTGAAAGACGGTGGATTTGCAATAGTCCACCACCCAAAGGAAGATCCAGTTCCCGAGGAAATCGGGAGCCTGAAGAGGACGGACCAGAGGGTTTACGGCAGGTCCATCGTGGATTTTCTAAAAAAAGAAGTCGCAGATCCAAAATAAATCTTGACAAATCAAAATTTTAAGGTACAATAAGGGCATGTAATGAATGCTTGTACTTGAGGAACAGCTAGAAAATTGACAGATGGAGATTTAAAAAAGCAGATTGATGACAAGCAGGCAGGCGAAGGTTTTATAAAAGTAACAGACCTCCCTGTGGGTAATCTTTCTCCACAGCAGCGGGTCATGTTGAATCGCAAAGCCAACGAGCTTTTCAACAACGGCAAAGTTGAGATGGCGGAGCGTATCTTCATTACTACAGGATATTCTGACGGACTGACTCGTTGCGGTGACAGCTATGCCGAAAAGAATGAATATATAAAGGCCCTGCGCCTATATCTTTTGGCCCACAACAAGCGGAAGTCGGAACCATTGATTGAAAAGATGGCCAGCATGGTTTCCACTTTGCTGGGGGAATCGTAGAAGAGATGGCCTAGGAAGATATGCATGGAGGATTTAAAAAAGCGTATGAATGGAAAGCACCCTTACACAGGAACAAACATGAAGAAGGCGGACGATGAATTGATGATGGAAACGGAGGTCCAGGAGATTTCTGGCACCGGTATCGACTCGTCCGCGGCCGGTGAAATCAGCGAGCTGTCCAAGATGGGCTACTCCAAGATGAAGGATAACGACATTGCCGGTGCGGTAGAAGACTTCAAGGCAATCCTGAAGATCGAAGACAACAACAACTATGCTTTGGTTGGCCTGGGGGACAGCGAGAGGAAGCGGGGCCACTTCAAGGACGCGATCGACTACTACACAAAATGCCTTTCCTACCATCCCGGCAACAACTACGCCCTTTTTGGACTGGCGGACTGTTACAAGGCCTTGAACCAATACCACAAGGCGATAGACATCTGGGAGCAGTACCTGGTGCACGACGACAGGAACATAACGGTACTGACGAGGGTCGCCGACGCATACCGCAAGATTCGCGACTTCAAGAAATCCAAGCAGCTCTACCTAAAGGTCCTGGAGATGGAGGACACCAATGCATACGCCGTCATAGGACTGGGACACCTGCACTATGATTTCAAGGAATACAAGGACGCCCTCTACTATTGGACCAAGATGCTGGATTTGAACCCGAACAACGTGGACATCCGCGTCCTTACCTCCATAGGCAACTGCCACAGGAAACTGAAGACGTTCGACCAGGGGCTCATCTATTTCCAAAAGGCATTGGATATAGACCCCAAGAATTTCTACGCGCTGTTCGGCATGGCCGACTGCTACCGGGGAATGAACCAGCAGTTCCGTTCCGTCGAATACTGGAACAAGATACTGGAGATGGATCCCAACAACAAGGTCATCCTTACCCGTGCAGGGGACGCCTACCGCAATACGGGCGACTACAAACTGGCCGCAGAATATTACAACCGGGCCATGGACATAGACTTCGACATCTATGCGGCTCTAGGCCTCGCCTTGATCTGCAAGGGAGAAGGCAAGTATGACGAAGCCATAGACAGGCTTTCTGCCCTCATCCGCGACGATCCCAAGAACTACAGGCTGTACATGGATCTGGCAGACTGCTACATCAAGAAGAACCAGCGGAACAAGGCAGTGGAAGTGTTGCAGGCCTACCAAAGGCAGGGCCTGAGGAGCCAGGCAGTCAACGATATGCTGGACAGGCTGGAAAACAACAGGCCCCTCTTCTAATGGAGACGGACGTGCTGCCTCCCCTCGTGGGCCTGGATCCGGATGAAATTCGACAGGCCTTGGACCTTCATCCCTCATTCCGGGGCCTCCAGGTATTCCAATGGATTGCCAAGGGGGCTTCGTCATTTGATGAAATGACGAACCTGAGCATGGCCGACAGGGAATGCTTCGCAAAGAAAGCCTGCCTTTATTCTTCAAGTGTTACGCAAACGCAAAGGGATCCAGACGGTACCGTCAAGCTGCAAATTGAGCTTAAGGACGGTTGCTGCGTGGAAACAGTCCTGCTGACCGACAGGGACGGGAGGAAAACTGCCTGCGTATCCTGCCAAGCCGGATGCGGAATGGCCTGCGCCTTCTGCCAGACGGGGCGACTGGGATTGGAGCGCAACCTGTCTGCGGGAGAAATAGTAGAAGAATTCCTCTACCTTGAAAAAGCAGCAGGAAAACTTGACAACATAGTGTTCATGGGGATGGGCGAGCCCCTCCAGAATCTGGATGCCATATTCAAGGCAACATCGGTCTTGACCAACAAGAAGGGGCGCGCACTCAGTTCCAGAAGGATAACGTTGAGCACCTGCGGGCTGGTAAAAGGCATATACGAGCTGGCAGACAGGGAATCAGGAAGCGGCATTTCAATCCGGCTGGCAGTTTCACTGACTACGGCAGACGCACAGCTTCGAGAACGCCTTATGCCCGTTGCAAAGTCAAACCCGCTCCCAGAACTAAAAAAAGCCATATCATACTATACGGAAAAGACAGGTAAACGGGTTACACTGGAAGCCGCCCTTCTGGGAGGAATCAATACAAACAGGGAAAGCGCAGATGCCCTCAAGGACTTCACCTCCGGACTTGACGTCTATATAAACCTCATTCCATGGAATCCCGTTCCAGGACTTGAATTTACAACGCCCTCTGCATCAGAGTGCTCCCGCTTCCTCAAGATGCTGGAAGGCGCAGGGCTCAACGCCGGCCTCCGGACCCGCCGGGGAAGCAGCATCTCCGGAGCCTGCGGTCAGCTTGGCAGGACGTTGAAGCCCAGTTCAAGAACTACGGGTACATCAAATTAGTACAACATCGTTAAATATCAATTTTTCCCGATTTAAGACAATAACAACAACTCCAATTACTCAATACAACTTATTATTATACAAAGAAATATGAAGTTCTACTTGAACAAACAAAAAAGATAGTATATAATGAAGTATAACGATAATAGCAGGAGGCATTGCGATGCAAAAAAAAATCTATGTCACAGGTCTAGATGATGATTCCATAGCCACGAAGGTCGATGCGGCAGTCAAAGCTGTCGGTGGGGTACGCAATTCAGTTTCTTCAGTGGCAAAATGCCAAGTCTGCGTTGATTTCGACGAGTCTGCGTCGGGGGTAGAAGACGCCATAAACGCTGCGATAGCCTCCGCAGGTGTAACGGTACTTTAGGGACATGCTGAACGAGGAAAGGACAAAGCGGACAAAACTGCTTCTGACAGCCGCATGGGCTTTCTGCAGTCTGCTCCTGTTGCTTCCTGCGACACAGTCGCTCATGCTGCTCATCTTGGAGTTGCTCAAGGGAGCCAGCATACGCCAGCCCGACTTGTGGAAGGGAAGGATCAGGGGGATTGCCGGAATAAGTCTGGCTGCATGCGCCTTCACAGCGGCACTGCTGCTTTCGGGGCGCACGAGACGGAAAGCGGTCCTCTACTGGACATGCATACTTTTGATCCTTGATGATCCTTGCGTCCTTCCTCCTCTTTCCATTGAAGTCCCGCATAGCGTTCCAGCGCTTCTTTTTGGGGCTGTCCCTGGAGGATGCCACCGACAGCTTCAGGACAAAACTGCTCCTCTACAGGGTTCTTTCCTTTTCACTACTCTGTTCCATCGCTGCCTTCTTGATAAAGAGCGTCACCTTCCCCACGGATTTTGCACGGAACACGCAAATCCATACGGCCGGCTTTTCAATACTCCTGATTCTTTCGTTCGTTTCTTTCAATATGGGAATTCCAAAGCATGCAACAGGCTACATGAACAACTTCTGGATGTTCTACGCATGCTTCGACTACGGGGACTACATAGAAACCATACTGATGCCAGACCACAACTATTCCTACCCCCCGATGGCGAACATCCTGACTGGTGCCTTGAAGTTCCCCATCCACAAGATCCGGGAGTCGGTGGCATCTTGGGGACCGGGCTACACGGTCTTTTCACCGGTGGGAACCTATATGCTCCTGCTCTTCTTCCTCACGCACCTGCTTCCCTTCATATTCCTGTGCCACAAGGCCATACAGGGCAGGAACCTCACAAAAGGCCTCTTTTCCCTCGCAATATGCACAAGCTCCTTCGTCGTCTATTCGGTGATGCGGGGAAACATAATATTGCTGGCAGTGTCATTCACCCTCTGCTACATGCTCCTCTATGACTCTAAAGACAGCAGGCTCAGGCAGATAGCCCTCCTGTCCCTGGCGATGGCCACAAACATAAAGATTTATCCCGCAATATTCGGTTGCCTGCTGCTCAAGGAGAAACGCTGGAAAGACGCATGTCTGTGCGCCCTCTATGCCCTCCTCATGCTCATAATCTCCTTCTTTACCTATGACGCAGGCTTCTCCCATTCGTTCGGAAGGTTCATGGGACACCTCGGCTTTGCGGGGAGCGACAAGATATCCGCGCCGCAGGACATCACCCCTCCCAGCGCGGTCCAAGCCAGTCCCGCGGATTTGGGCATCCCAGACGAAAACACGATGACCAGCAGCAATGCAGAAGCCACAACGCTTCCAACAACCACTGGAATCGGCAGCATGAGTCCCCCAAAAGAGGGAAATACGCTCCTAAAGGCACTGACTGCCCCCACTTTCGGGATTTTCTCACTCTCGACCGCTGTCGCAGCGTTCACGAATGCCCTTCACGCACCAAGGCACGTCTATTCGGTATTGAGGGCAATCTGCTACCTGCTGTACGCCGGACTGTCAGTATTGCTCTTTCTAAAGGCAAAACGAAGATGGTGCATCCTGCTCATTCCGGCTACAGCCTGCTACCTCCTGCCGGGCATGACATACATATACGTCCCCATATTCCTCCTGCTGCCCCTCATAGCCCTGCTGAACACGGAGCACAAGCGCCCTGCGGAATATGTGGCCATGCTGATATTCTTATTACTGTTCGCATGCAACTGGACAAGCTGGCCCTGCGTCATGGGCTACAGGCACTTTCCGTCCATCCTGTTTTCAATAGGCCTGTATGCGGCAGCATTCATCACGGAACTGACCGCCCAGCAACAGGCAGCCCCCCAACACTAGCACGGAAAGAAGGATAAAAAAAACACGGAGCGGGGCCGCCCGCCTCTCAATCGAGACGGCCTCCCCTACTCTTCGTCATCCTCAATACCAAGAATCTTCTTTGCCTTCTTGGCATTGTTGTTCTTCAACGCCCCCTTCCCGTCATTGCCGGCAATCTCCTGCACTTTCGACGTGAGGGAAGAGTACTGCCCCTTCCTGTACATGTCCAGCCCGGTTCCCTGGGTCATAACGTCCTTGCTGTCCAGGTACTTCCCGCACACATCAGCAAATTCCGCCCGTCCATACTTCGCAAGCTCCTTGCCCAATGTATAGCGCAACTGCTTATGGACGTCCCCTTCCAGCGTAGAAGCGGCCAGCTCCAGGATCTCGCTCGTACCGGCATAGCCGTTTTTGAGGAGGGCGGCTGCCACGGACCCCTTGGTCGTATCGCCAGTCTTGGTATCGGTAATGAGGCCCACAAGGTACTCGTTGCCTTCGGCAGTGTTGAAATCCGAAAGCAGCGCATAGCATTTCTCCTTGACCTTCTTCTCCTCATTTTTGTCCTTGCAGCGGAAAATCAGATAGGGAACGGACTCTGCAAGCTTCTTCTCCGTTATGACGCCCAAAGCCTCAAGCCTGACCTTATAGGAGGAATCCCGAAGCGCCTGGACGAGCACGGCATTCGCCGTCTCGTCGCTGAAATTGGAAAGTCCCTTTATGACATAGCAACGTAAGTTTGCATTGTCGCTTTCAAAAAGTTCCACCAAGACCTCCTCGGCACCTTCCCCCTGCATGGCCCCGATGGCTTCGGCAGCATACATGCGGCAGAACTGGTCCTCATCCTCGTTCTCGGCAATCTCCTTGAGAGTATCATAACTGGAAGCAGCCTTCAGCTTGCCCAAGACCTTCACAAGGGCCTGCTTCTGAGCCGTCGTCAGGTCCTCCCGGTCCAGATACTCGGCCACGAACAGGCCCTCGTCCTCACCTCCAACCTCGCCAAGGCAGGTCAAGGCCGCGGTGAAATAATTCTCATCCTCCTTGTCAATCAGGTCAACGACTCCGGGAACGGAAGCGGCGCTCTTCACCGCCGCGCAATAGGAAAGGCAGGCCCCGACAATAGAAGCCTTCGTGTCATAAGGATCGTTTATGATTTCGACAGCATAATCCTCAAGACAGGGATCCTCCATCTTGGTGAAATACTCAAGGACCTTCTGCTTGACGGACGGAACCTTCGTCTCCAGGAAGAGGTCGTACGCGGCATCCAGAAACCTGGGATCCTCCTCCATAGTCATCGTGCCAAGGGCATCTACAATCTGAAGCTCAAGCCCGTACTTGAACGTATCGCCCACATCGTCCACATACTTCTGCTCCGCATGGTCCGGATATTTGTCCAGGGCAGCCTGCAACTTCTCCTGTGAAGCGGCGGCGGGACGCTTCGCATCGGGGTAGACCTTCTCCTTCTTCACGTATGAAGGGCCGGAATCCTCTTCCAGTTCCCCCTCCTGCGCATCCAGGTACTGCTGCACCATGGGATCGGCTTCTCCCCCTGCCTGAGCAAAACAAAGGCTATCTACGGCAAAAATGGCCAGCACAGCCGCTACAACAGTCTTCTTCATAACGCCACCTCTTCCAAATTTAACGGAATTCTCTACGGAGAAAAACAGCCCCGCCATAAAATTGTTTCAAAGTTTAAAAGCTTCCCTTTGACTTTTTCCCAATTAGAGGATATCATTTAGCCTATGCAGGATAGACAGCTTCCCGGATATGAAGATTTCCTCGAATATTACGCCAAGGTGCAGCAGATACTGCACAACCGGGTCAAGAACGGACAGGAGACCAGGCTGTTCGCCCAGTACGTCTCCCTATGCTTCTCCTATGTCAAAAGCCTCAGCCCCTACGAGCTCCAGTGCCTGTGCGAAGCCCTGCCTGATATAGAGGAGAAGATAGAAGTCATCTGCGACCTGCACGAAAAAATCCGGCTTGCAATCCGCGATGCCTTCCAGGAGACGGTCCAGAAAGGCTCCGCGGTTTCTTCAGAAAATGCCGACTAAAGCAGCCAAGCTCCGCTAGCCCAAAGACGAGGTATCCAACGCCTCAAAGCCGGCAACAAGCTCCTTTGCAATGGCAATCAGCTTGGGAAGGTCCCCCGTGCGGCCCCCCTCTATGTTCAACGGCATGACGGGATCATGCAGGCTCAGGCGCAGCAGCATCCAGCCCTGGACGTCCTCACCGCGGAAGGAAATTCTCACCCCCTCGTAGGACTCCGGCAGATCGTAACCGGCCTTGACGGCACGGACCTTGAATTCCTCCAGAACCTTCTTGCCGTATGACTTGAAATCCTCGCAGTGTATCTTGAAGCGGTACTCCCCCTCCTCCACGAGCGGAGGCAGATCCCCAATAAGGCTGCCCAACTTCCGCCCCTGGCGGGAAGCCTTTGCAAGGGCCGCAATCAGCTCAACAGCAAGGAACGCCCCGTCATCCAGATAGTAGTTGTCCTTCAAGGCCCCATGTCCAGACGTTTCCATCGCAAGCGGGCAGACCGTTCCCGCCTCGTTCAGCGCCCGGCACTTGTCTATGACATTTTTATATCCGCGCATGTAGCGCAGGTGGCGCAGCCCCAATTTCTTTTCAAGGAAATAGGTAAGCCTGTCGGAGGTGACGGAATCCGTCACGATCGTGGACGCCGGATAGGACGGGGCAAGGATCGCACTCATCAAGGCGATTATGGCATCCCGGTTCACCTGCTCGCCGCTGTCCAATACCGCGGACATACGGTCCACATCCGTGTCGAAGATGAGCCCCAGGTCTGCCTTGCTGCGGAGCGTGGCCTCCTGAATAGAACGCATGGCATCCTTATTCTCAGGATTGGGAATGTGGTTGGGAAACATTCCGTCAGGCTCCAAGAAGCAGCTGCCCTTCGTGTCGGCCCCGAGGGGTTCCAGGATCTTCGTGACAAAAAAGCCCGCGTCTCCGTTGCCCGCATCCACGACAATTTTCAATCCAGAAAGGGGCTTTTCCCCCTCCTTGGCGCCCAGCTTCTTCAAAATCGAAGAGCGGAGGTACGAGGCATACAGGTTCAAAAGATCAAAGCCCTCGAACGTCACCTTCTGCTTTCCCGGATACTCCAGACCGACGGCCTCCTGGAGAATGGAGGCTATGTCGCCCTTCTCCAAACCGCCGTCCCTGTTGAAGAACTTTATTCCGTTGCGGTTGAACGGAAGATGGCTCGCCGTCATCATCACCGAAGCGTCATAACGGGTCTCCGGCAACACGATGGACATGAACATGGCGGGCGTCGTCGCAAGGCCGCAGTCTATGACCGTTACCCCCGCCGACCGGAGTCCAGAGCAAACCGCCGCCTGAAGAGCGGGACCGGAAACGCGGGCATCACGTCCAACGCCAACTTTCAGGCCATCCGCCGCTTTTCCCAAGCTCTTCGCAAGATACAGCGCGAAGGCACGGCCTATCTTGTAGCAGCGCTCCTCGGTAAGGTTGACGGCCTCCCCTTCCACACCCGCGACTGCAACGCCACGTATGTCGCTGCCATTCTGCAGCTTTACAATATCACTGTCCATAAAATCCCTCCAAAGATGTCTACCTATGATAAGTCAATTCAATGCAAATGACAAGTGCAAAAACTCCAGGCCGGTCGCCCGGAAGCAGAAGGGATCCTCCAGATTTGCAAGGGGATTATAGAGCGGGTCCCCTATGACGGGAAAGCCCAGCCATGCAAGGTGACAGCGCACCTGATGGCGGTAGCCACGCACGATGCGGCAGGAGGCGCGGCAGGCCGTTCCGTGGAACTCCAGCCTCACGTCCGTCTGATACACGCCGGGAGAAGCCTTCTTCACGGCGGCAGGTCCTGCCCCCTCCACAACAGGGCGGACCTGGCCTGCATGGGGTCCCCAGGGGCGGAACCTGCTCTGCAGCGTGCATTCAAACGCAGAAGCCCCGGAAGCCGGTATGCGGGATTTCAATGGGCAGGGAGGGAAGCCGGGAAGCTCCCCCACGGCTGCGTCGCATTCGGCCGAATAGCGTTTCACAAAGCGGCCCGCATCCTGTTCCGCAAGTATCTGCTCATAAAAGGACTGGCTGGTAGCCATAAGCAGGAGGCCGGAAGTCTGCGTGTCCAGACGGTGCACGAGCCCCCCTTCGACAGGTTTACGCCCCCTCACGCCGGCAATCGCAGGAAAACGGGGGAGCAAGCGTGTCAACGCGCTGTCATCCCCTTCCCGCAGGGGCGCGCTTGGAAGGCCGGACGGTTTGTCCACGATGAGGAACGGCTCGGCCTCCGTAGGCGTATGGACTATCTGAATTCCATCCATCTCCATCACGTCCCACCCGGCAGCCCTTTTGGAGGAAGGGCCTTCCTGTACTTCCTGTGCAGGGTACGCAGGACCTCGCGGAAACGAACCGGGGTTCCCGACCGGAATTCCCCAAGCGCCTCCTCTCCCGGAAGCCGTATCGTTAAAAGGCGTGCATGGAGCATCAGGCCGGCATGGGGAAAAGTCCTGGCAACCCTGGCATACAGAGGATCCCCCATCACCGGGCAGTTCAGGTAGCGCATGTGGACCCGTATCTGGTGGGTCCGCCCGGTAGCAAGACGCAGGACCATAAGGGAGTATTCCCCGTAACAGGCAATGCAGCGGTAGGCAGTTTCGGCATATTTTCCGGCGGAACCGACCTCCACGGCCTTGAAGCGCTTCCGGTCCTTCGGATCGCGTATGATATGGGTCTTCACCACCCCCTGCCAATTTTGCGGACGTCCCAGGCAGATGGCGATGTATTCCTTCACGATGCGGCGGTGCTGCCTGAACTGGGCGGCAAGCCATTCCTGGCTTGCCGCATCCTTTGCCGTTATGATAACCCCGGATGTATCCTTGTCCAGGCGGTGCACGATGCCAGGACGGCGGGAAAGGAGGACCTCCGATGCGGGGGCGTCCTTCTTCTGTTCTATCCTTTCCCTGCCAAGATGGAACAGGAGGGCGTTGACCAAGGTGCCGCTCCAGTTTCCCGCCGCCGGATGGACAACCATGCCCTGCTCCTTATCGACCACGCAGACACGGGAGTCCTCATATATGATGTGCAGGGGAATGTCTTCCGGCTCTATACCGTCGGGAACGTTGTCCTCCCAGTCTATATAGATGTAGTCTCCCGGCCTGACCCTGTAGGAGGGCTTTCGGGCCTTCTCATTGACCAAGACGCGCAGCAGGCCGCTTTTTAGATGGCTGCGGTTCATCCCGCCCGGCAGGGAAGCCACATAGCTGTCCAGCCGTTCAAGCCCACTATAGTCGTCCGGGACCTTGAAAGAAAAGCTGGGCATATTATTCTTCCGTACGCTTCTTACGGTTGTTCTCGCGCAAAAGCTGACCGGCCTCCTCTGGAGTAAGGGGCGTTATTCCCTCCCTATCCTTGGCCTCCTGCAAAAGCCGCTCCTTCTCGGCCTTTTTTCTCCGCGAGAGGTTCACGAAAAAGTCGGTCAACCCGATTCCCAGTCCAATGCCGGCGGTCACCCCCACCATAGTCCATATCTCCTGCTTTTCAAAGGCATCCTTGGAGCTGAATGGATTGGGAAAGCTGTCCGTCTTTCCGGAAAAATACTTGTAGCCACCATAGCCGCCTACGACCCACAGTCCCACAAACGGAACGGAACCCAGCGTAATAATCTCTCCGCGCCGCAAGTCCTTGGCCCACTGGGGAAACTCTTCATCCGTGTACGGGGCCGCCTCCTTATCGTTCTCCGTCACCGGGGACGTATCCACCGGGGCCATGTCGCTGTCCTTCGCAAAAAGGCGGCAGGGCATAACCAAGAAAACGAGGAGCGCAAGAAAAAAAGGAAAACGCCTACATCTTGCCGCCATATCCACCGCCCCAAATCTTGACATCCTTTCCCATAAGCTTCCACAGAGCCTCTATGAAAAAGTAGTCCCCGTATACAAGGGGAATTCCCTGCGATTTGTCATGATACGATGCCGAGCAGTTTTCAAGCAGCTCGTCCCGGTCCTTGTCCAGGCACAGGCGGTTCTTCACGAGGGACTCAAGCATCTTCACCCCCGCCAAAAAGAATGCATCCGCATACTGGCAGTCCAGTCCGCTCAGCTCTATCAACGCACATGCGGCTATGGCGGAAGCGGAGGAATCCTCCCACTTGCAGTCCTCGCCCTGGCAAAAATCAACAGGAACAAGCAGGTTGTCTGGAATACGGGAAAGGAAGCTTGTTGCCACATGCTGTGCCCCATCCAAATAGAAGTCTTCCTTCGTATGCAGGTAGGAAAGGGTAAGCCCGTACAGCGCCCAGGCATGTCCCTTGGTCCAGCAGGAATTTTCATCCATGCCGCATCCGGCCTTTGGAGCTATGAAATCCCCCGTCTTGGGGTCAAATTCCGCAATATGGATGGCGGATCCGTCCTCCCGTATGAAGTGGGAAAGCACCGTGTCGGTATACTTGGTGGCAACCGCATAGTAACGCATATCCCCGGTAGCCCTGGACGCCCAATACAGGAGGGGAAGGTTCATCAAACCGTCTATCGAAGCCCAGCCTGCCCGGCTCTTCTTGCCGTCCTCGTTCCACGCCCGTATAAAATTCCCGATGGAATTGAACCGTCCCACGAGATTGTCCGCAGCGAGGCGAAGGCGGTTGTAGGAATCCTTGTCCTTGGTGAGGGCATAACTTGCATAGGAAGAAGGAAGCCAGCGGAAGCCCGAATTCTGATCCATGAAACCGTAGTCCAGAAAGCACCGGTCCAGCGCCTTCTCTGTAAAACGCGCGCTCTCCATGAAAAGGGGCTTCTTCGACACATTGTAGAGCTGCCAGTTTATGCCGGCCCAAAAGCCGTTGGACCAGCGACCTATATTGTCCTTGGAACAGTCGTTCCAAGCGCCGTCCTTCGCCGCACAGGGAATCCTGTTCCTGTTCCGTTCAACGACGCACTCCATTTTGGCCAGAATCTTTTCAGAAAGCCCTTCCGCCCATTTTCCATACGCTTCGTCAATCTCAGCCATAGATACCTTCCTATATGGTCCTGGGGCCAAAAATCGCCGTCCCTATCCTGACCATCGTGCTTCCTTCCTCCACGGCAATCCTATAGTCCCCGCTCATCCCCATGCTCAGCTCGTCAAGACGCAGGGATGGAAAATCCTTTGAAAGCTTCTCGCGAAGCTGGCGGAGGGTGGAAAAGGACTTCCTAACCAAGGACTCGTCTTCCGTGAAAGGAGCCATCGTCATAAGGCCAGAAGGGATGACATGGGGGTAACAGCCCTTGGCACAGTTTTCAAGCGAGGCGTACAGGGCCTTCTCGTCCGCATACCCTGCCTTGGACTCTTCACCCGTATGCAGCTCGAACAAAACCCTGATGTCCTTTCCCAAGGAAGCACAACGCTTCTCCATTTCGGCAAGCAGCTCCTCCCGATCCACGGACTGTATGCAGCTGGCAACCTCCACGGCCTTCTTGACCTTGTTCAGCTGCAGGGTTCCTATGATGTGGAGTTCAGGCACGCACTGCAGCGGCATGCCGCCTATTTCCGTGAACTTTGAGCAGGCCTCCTGCACCCTGTTCTCGCCAAAAAGAAGCTGCCCCGCCTTGATTGCGGCAACAACATCCGCGGCGGCATGGAACTTGCTGACGGCGCAGAGCTTTACGGCCCCGGCTTCGCGTCCGGCCTTCCGTTCAGCGTCGGCGAGTTCCTCATGAATCCTGTCTATATTTTCCTTTATCTGTTCTTCCGTCATATCAAAAAGCCTTCATTAGTCTATTTCTACCTATTCGCATTGTATCACACTATGCGCGCAAGGAAAAGAGAGCGTCCGCCAGAGCCGCAAACTCCTCCACGCTCAAATTTTCAGCCCGCTCCCCCTTGTTCACGCCAGCCGCGGAGAACAGGTCGTCCGCACAAGCTCCCGGGGGCAGGAGAGGCTTTATGTTGTTGAAAAGGGTCTTGCGCCGCTGGGCAAAAAGCGCATGGACAAGCTTGACAAAAGTTCGGGAATCCCGCACGGAGACAGGCGTTTTCCGAGGAGTAAAGAGCACGGCTTGGGAAGCAACGTTGGGCCGGGGCCAGAAGCAGCCGGGAGCCAGGTCAACGCAGGCCTTTACATCGTACAGCCACTGGCACAGTACGGAAAAGGAGGAGTTGTCCCTGCTGCCCGGTCTGGCCCGCATCCTGTCGGCGACCTCCCGTTGAACAGTAAAGGCGCAGCGGGCAAAACGGACGCCGGATGTAATCGTGTCCGCTATGAAAGTGGCGGCGATGTTGTATGGAAGATTTCCAAAAAGCTTGATTCCGTCCGCAGCCTTCCCGCAGGAATCCAGTTCCCTTTTCCAGTTTCTCAGCACATCGCCTGCGACTATGCGGAAGGAAGCGTTCCCCACCTCATCGGCGAAATAGCCTTCAAGCAGGGAAATAAAGCCCCTGTCCAGCTCAAAAGCCGTAACATCTGCCCCGGCGGCCAGAAGTCCGCTCGTCATCGCCCCCAAACCGGGCCCTACCTCCCAGACAGCTTCCCAAGGGACAAGCTCAAGGAGGGCGATTATCTTCTCCCGCGCATCTGGACTGGTCAAGAAATTCTGTCCGAATTTCTTCTGCATGGCAAAGCCCTTCTCGTCAAGGATCCTCTTCAAGGCCTGTGGTGAATTGTAATCGGGGCAGTTCATCAGTAAAAGATAGCATATCGGGGGGATTCATGCAACCGCCAGCGGAGCTTCAAGGCTACCGTCAGCGGAGCTTCAAGGCTACCGCCAGCGGAGCTTCAAGGCTACCGCCAGCGAAGCTTCAAGGCTACCGCCAATATTCAACAGGATTTGCTGTCATTTCTGCTAACACGGTGTAAAAAAAAATAGCCTATTCCTTGTATTACAAAGAATAGGCTATGGAAGTGGGGAGAATCGAACTCCCGTCCAAATAAGTTAACCAGATGCCTCTACAGGTTTATTGAAGCGAGGTATTTGTCGGGAGACGGTCGCGGCTTCAAAGGCATCGTCTCCGTATTCCGGTAAGTCTCCCCCGCAAATCCCGGACAAGATGCAAGGAAAGTCCCTATTGTCTACAGAGAACCTCCCCGCTAGGAACAGCGCAGAAAGGACTCCGTGTTTTCGCTACTTACGCAGCGAGAGCAAACTGCTCATCTTCAACAGATTCGTCAGTTATTGTTTCCGTCTGATCAGAGGTCAAACGCAACCTCACCTGCAACATAAGATTACTCTTACCTGTCGAAACCGGAACACTCCCAGTCTATCCTAGAATATACATCCAACGGAGATTCCTGTCAAGCCATTTTTCCATCATCTTTTCCATCATTCCTGCAGGTCCCCAGCAATCCGCAAACATGCCAGAGCGACCATGCAAGCTCCTCGCAGAGGGGCGATGGCCAGGCCACCGCCCCTTGCCACTGTCAGTTGCCAAAGATTCCCTTAGGCCTTCTTCTTAATCGGAATCCAAAGCTCGCAGAAAAGCCCCGGGCGGCTCTTGGCAGTTTCCCCCTCGCCATCGAAGTACAGCTCATAGTCGGTTTCCTCGGCGGCCTCATAGCCCATCTGCGGCAGGAACTCCTTGTAGAACTGCTCCCAGGTATCGCGGATGCAGTCGGCGTCCGTACCCTTGCATTCAAATACGACATAGGTACCCGGATTTACGTTCCACAGTTTGAAGCCCGCTTTTTCCAGCTCGGCAGGATCGAATGCCGCGGTGTCCTTGTCAACCGGGATGCCGATTCCGTAATCGAACGTTTCCGCCCCTGCTGTCGTCGGAGTGCAGAGGCCGTACAGGTCGCGCATGCCGTCCGCACGAAGCATCCACACTGGACCGAGCATCTTGTTCGCCTGCACTTCGCCCCAGAAATCCGGGATCTCATGATTATCATCATCGTTGATGATTTCGTTCCGAAAGCTTCTCGCCAGCGCAAGAAACTGCTTTGCCTCTGTCTGTACAATCCGGTAGTCCATAGGCTTTCCCCCTTCAACGGTCAGTTTGATAACAAGCGGGTTGAAAAGCACAAGTCTGGAGGATTCCTCACGTGCAAGTTTGGGCGCAACTCCATGGAAGCGGGTAAATGCCTTGGTGAAACTCTCTGGAGTCTCATATCCGTACTTGAACGCAATGTCGGTAATCTTGGCATCGCTTTCAAGGATTTCACGGGCCGCCAGCGACAGCCTGCGGTTGCGGATGTAGGCATTTGCGGTCATCCCGGTCAGGAAGCTGAATGCCCTATGGAACTCGTAGCTTGAGCTGTACACACGCTTCGCCACGTCCTCATAGTTGATTTCTTCCATGAGATGCGCTTCCATGTAATCAATGGCCCTTTGCAGTGCCGAAATCCATTCCATACGTGTCCTCTTTGCCTCTTGTTGTAATGCATTATAGGGGGACTCTATCGTAGCCACATTTCCTTGTTTGCGGACTTTTGTCAGGTCGATAATCGGGATATTATGGCTATATTATAGCAGGCGGGGCATAAAATCAAGGCAGCGCATCTTACATCCCGTCCGTCCGTTTTCCCGTCTCCTTGCCAATTATAAACAGTATGTCATACTGACGGCCTGGCAAATGCCCATTCTGATATCGCCACGATGGACTATCTGGTACCACCACGATGAGCTATCCGGTACCGCCACGATGGACTATCTGGTACCACCAGAATGGACTATCTGGTGTCGCCAAGATGGACTATCTGGTGTCGCCAAGACGGACTACCTGGTGTCGCCAAGACGGGCTACCTGGTGCCTCCAAGATGGCCTTTTCACGACCACCTTCTGTGCGCTTCCGACCGCAGTTCTGGCAGAAGCTTCGCCTCCTGCCTCCCCGGCCCTGCCCGGCCACTTTCGCCACGGCATACTTCCCTAAGCCCCCCAATCCTGCTATAATGGACGGACTTTTAGAGAGGTGGGACGTTCGTGTTTTTAAAAAGTCTTGAAATATATGGATTTAAGTCATTCGCCGACAAGACGGTCATAAAATTCGCGGACGGCATAACCGCCCTTTTGGGGCCGAACGGCTGCGGCAAGAGCAACGTCGTGGACGCCATAAAGTGGGTTCTTGCCGAAAACAAGTCCAAGAACCTCCGCGCCTCCACGATGGAAGACGTCATTTTCAACGGCACGGACTCCCGCCCCGCCCTTTCCATGGCGGAAGTGACCTTGACCATCGCGAACGACAAGGGCCTTTTGCCCCTGAACGACAGCGAGATAGCCCTGAAGCGCCGCCTCTACCGATCGGGCGAAAACGAATACTTCATCAACGGCAAGCCGGTGGGGGCCACCATGGTCAGGAAGCTCTTCATGGACACGGGAATAGGCAAATCCGCCTACTCGGTCATGGAGCAGGGCAAGATAGACCAGATTCTCTCCTCCAAGCCAGAGGACCGCCGCTACCTTTTCGAGGAGGCCGCCGGAATCAGCCGGAGCAAGGCCGAGGTCGCCGATGCGGAGCGTGAACTGGAGAAGACCCGCGCCAACCTCGCCCAGATAGACATAGGCCTTGCCGAAACCAAGCGCAGCTACGAGACACTCAAGACACAGGCAGAAAAGACAAAAAAATACCGCGCCCTGCACGAGGAGAAGTTCCAGGAGGAGCTGGACATACAGCTTCTGCGCCTGAAGGACTTCACGGTGAACAAAAGCCGGAACGAACAGGAGCTGAAGGAGGCGACCGAAAAGCGGGACGCCGCCGCCAAGGAAATTGAGGAAATCTATTCCACCCTCAACGAGAACACCGACAGGATAAAGGAGCTGCAGGAGCAGGTAAGCGAAAAGCAGCAGGAAGTCATAAAGCTGTTCACCGAACAGAACGGCAAGAAAGAGCTTACAAAGCAGCTCAAGGAGCACCAGCGCGATGTTGCCGACAAAATCGGCCAGATAGAGAACCGCATCAAGCGGAGTCAGGAACGGATTGACGAGTACAACGAGGGCATAGACAGCTTGGACGCCGATCTGCACGACAAGAAGAAAAAGCTGGAGGAGCAGTCCGCCAACATAAAGGGCTTCGAGGAGAACATCAGGCAGTCCTCCGGCCAGATAGAGGAGAACAAGCGGATACTCGGCGACAATGCGGAAAAGGTCAAGTCCCTCGCCGAAGAAAGGATAGTCCTGCAGAAGCAGCTGCAGGACATCACCGAGGACATCGTGACGGAGCTGGACTCAAAGCTCAAGGACGCGGGCTACTCTTCGCAGGCAAACAAGAAGGCGAAGGAAGACCTGGACATCGCGATAGAAAAGATAAAAATCTTCGCGAACGGCCGCCTGAACATCTTCCGGGACATGGCCGCCCTTCCCGCCCCCAAGGCAGAGGACGCGACCAAGAATGCGAACGATGCGGCAGAAGCCTTCGAAGAAATCGGCAGGATGCTTTCCTCCCTGTCCGAGGTTCTGGGCGAATACACCCGGACGACCCCCCAGTTCATCGACGACTTCCTGTCGCCGGAAGGAATCATCACCAAAAAGCGTTCTATAGACTCCTCCATAGAAGAGAACCGCCATCTATCTGACAGTATCCAGGAAGCAAACGAAGAGCTGCTCAGGACCAATGAGAATCTGACACACAAGATAAACGAGTACCGGGAGACCTTGGGCAAGCTGCAAGTCATACAGGCTCGGATGAAGGAGCAGATAGGGGCGACCGAGCAGCAGATTTCCCAGACCAAGCGCAGCCTCGCCTCCGAGGAAGCGTCGCTCCGCGAGCAGCAGGACGAGCTGTTTGAGGAGAACAAGCGACGCGAGGAGATGGACGAGCAGATAAGCGACGCGGAAGAGGAAATCGCCGAGCTGGAGGAAAAGGGAAATGCCGTGACGAAGGAGCTGGCCGAACTGGACAGGCAGATCAGCGAGTGCAGCAAGAACGTCTCCGGCAAGGAGTCCGCGCTGGAGAAAAAACAGCAGGAGCGGAGCAAGTGGCAGGCCCGGCTGGAAAAGCTTTCCGTCACAGTCGCACAGAGCGACACTGAAATCCGCAACGTCAAGCAGAACTTCCAGGACAACTACTCCCGCGACTTGATGGAGTTCGAGGAGCGGATGTACAAGATTACCGCCTCTACGGACGAGCTCAAGGGCAAGCTTGCCGCCACCCGCAGGAAGATAGAGGAGCTGGGCCAGGTGAACATGATGGCCGTGGAACAGTTCGACGAGGAAAAGGAGCGCTTCGAGCGGCAGCAGGCAAGCTACGACGACACCAAGAAGTCGCTGGAAAACCTGGTCCGCGTCTCCGAGGAAATCCGCACCAAGTCATCCGAAATGTTCCTTGCAACCTACAACAAGATACGGCGCAACTTCCACAACATGTTCCGCCGCCTCTTCAACGGGGGCAAGGCCGAACTGCGCCTGATCGACCCCGCCAACGTGCTGACATCGGGTATAGACATACTCGCCCAGCCGCCGGGAAAGAAGCTCCAGAGCATCGCCCTGCTTTCGGGAGGAGAAAAGACTATGACCGCCGTCGCCCTCCTCTTCGCGACATACCAGGTGCGTCCCAGTCCCTTCTGCTTCCTCGACGAGATTGACGCGGCGCTTGACGACAAGAACGTCTCAAGCTTCGTGCAGGCCCTGCGCTCTTTTGCGAGCATCAGCCAGTACGTCGTCATCACCCACAACCGGAAGACAGCCGTCGCCGCCTCAAGCCTGCTTGGCGTCACGATGGAAGAGAGCGGCATCACCAAGGTCGTGCAGGTCAAGTGGAACGACGACCTGGAGGACCACCACCTCGTATTCGCCGAGGACGATGACTTCGTGGAAGAGGACGTACCGCCTGAAGAAGGCATCGTCATTCCGCCCCGCCCGCCCCGTCGCGAGCACAATCCAGACGGCAGTTTGAAGCTGCCATCTAATGAGCCCTCTGGGCTCACGGACGGGAGCTTAAAGATCCCGTCCAACAAGGCGCAAGGCGACTTAACGGACGAAGGCCCGGAGCCATCTGACGAGTCCCAGAGCAGACAGGGAGGCGCTGGCGAGGACAACGATGGAACACTGCCAGCAGATGAGCCGGACAGTCCCGGTGAAGCTGTAGACAGTCTAAACATCGCCCCTGAAACTGCCGAAAATACGAATGATGGAACTGTTTGACGACGCTAAAGAAAGAATACGCAGCTTTATAGAAGAAAACAGCAAGCTTACGGCGACTGTCATAGCCCTCTTCGTACTCCTTGTTCTTGGAGGGCTTTTTGCCCTCATGTTCGGGGGCAGGATACGGGCAAAAAAGAAACTTCCTGCCGAAGACTTCACCAAAAGGGAAGATTTTTTTCCTCCCCAGCAGGCTTCCCTGACCGACGACTACTATTTTTCCCGCGTGACCGGAGAGAAATGGAGTAACGAGGAACGCGACAGGTGGTTTACCGTTCCAGACGAACAGAATATTAAAAAGCTCGGAGAGGCAAACGACGCCATATCGGACAAAATTTTGGAGGCGGCTCCTTGAAAAAGATACTTTTCTTTGCATCAGCACTGGTACTGACATCATCACTTTTCGCCCAGGGCGTTGAAATCCACAGCAAGACGGACGTGCCCACAGACACGGAGGCAGGAATTTCCCCGATAACCCCGTCCCGTTCCGTCACCTTAAAAGGCGGCCAGTATCTGGACATCATATATCCCGGCACAGGCTGGATATATTTGGGCGAAATGGAAGGTTCATCCATCCTGAAATATGAAAAGCGCGAGACGGGAGAAGGAGACACCTTCTTTACGCTCCAGGCACGGGGCGCGGGCAAAGCAATCCTGCACTTCTACAAGAGCGATGCACTGGCAGGAAACTACATCGACGACTACCTGGACGTCACGGTCTCTGGAACGAGCAGGAACGCCGAACACGTGACGGCACCCTCCTATGCCGACATCGTGCCACCCCGGCCTTCCTTCACCAAGTCCACGGTGGTCGCCCAGGCAACTGCGTCTGCTCGGGCGTCTGCAGAGGCCCAGGCATCAGACACGAACACAGAGCAGGCCTCAAGTTCTACCCCCGAACAGGGTACCTACCTGCAGTCGGAGGAAAACACCAGCGCCGACGACGACAAGGCCGCGACGGTCATCCAGACCAGCGGAGGGGCAACAAGCTCCACACAAGCTGTCTCCGCTGCCTCCAGTACAGCAAGCAGGGGAACAACGGCCTCCACGAGCCCGGCAGCAAAGGCGGACAACGATTCCAGCAACAAACAGGACACGACCGCCCTTTCCGAAGAGGAAGTCCTCGCACTCGCCCGCACAGCCTACGAAGAAAAGGACTACGCGCTGAGCCTCTCATATTTGGAAGATTTCTTTGACAAGGCGTCCACCCTCCGGGACGAAGGTCTGTATCTGAAGGGAAAAGTCCTTGAGGCACCGTCCTCCTCCCGCAACATAAAGGAGGCCCTTGCCAGCTACAGGGCAGTCGTCAGCAACTATCCTGAAAGCGACCTGTGGGATGATGCCGCCAAGCGGATAAGCTACATAGAACGCATTTACTTAGAGATACGGTGAGGAAACAGGTCTTCAAAGGCCGCCTCCTCGCTTTCAGCCTCATCATCAAGGCCGTTCATCTTCAAGGCCTTGATATAGCCCTGAAAAATCTGTTCGTCATGGGGCTTTTCTTCGTGCAACGCCCGGTAAGCCGCAAGACCTTCCTCCTCCCTGCCTGACTGGCACCAGACGTAGGCGAGCGACTGCCGGGCCGCAGTATTGTCGGGGTCATCCAACAGGAGTTCCATAAAAGCCCCCTCCGCCCGCTCCCAATCCCCGGAAAGGGACGAAAGGCGGCCGATCTTGTAGAGGGCGGCATCGTGGATTTTGGGATACGGCAGGGCCTCGGTATAGGAGGAGATGGCCAGCTCGTACTTGCCCTCCCCTTCCAAGCGTTTCCCTTCTTGATAGGCAAGGACAGCCTCATTGTTCCGTCGGGCCTCCGCCTCGAACGGAATCGCCATCTGAGTGGAGGAACAAGATACGAAAGGAGCGGAAAGCAGGGACAGGGCAAGAATGGATGCTGCAGGCACTGCCCCCGCCCCCCACAAATTACATCGTGCCAAGGACGGTCTGTTCGATTTTGCGCAGCTGGGACCGGTACAGGCCGGCTATGTCAGCCCCGTAGTCCGCAATCAGCTGGATGATGTTGCGCGGCATGTCCTTGGTGTCCGTGCCGTTCAGCCGGTCGCCCGCATCCCCCAAGCCGGGCATGATGTAGGCCTTGGCGTTCAGCACTGGGTCCATCCAGAGGGTGTAGCAGGAACAGTTCTCCAGGGCCCGCGTAACTCGGAGGCTGCCCTTGAGGGCGGAAATCACGTTGAAGAAGCGGATGCTCTTGGGCTTGACACCCTGCTGCATCAGGTACTTGACGACCGTGACGAGGGAACCTCCCGTCGCATTCATTGGGTCGGCGAAAATCAAATCCTTGCCGTCCAGCTCGTCAAAGTTGAAGTAGGATTTTCCCAAATCCAGGATGTACTGCATGTCGTTCTCGTGCCGGGAATCATCGCGGTTTATCTTGAACAGGGCAAAGGGCGTAACGTAGCCCGTGGACGAATATTCCTCGATTTCCTTGGAGACAATCATGCTGGGAAGCAGGGCCCCGCGCAGCATGACGCACATGACGGAATTCTCTATCTTGGAGTCTATGTCCGGAATCTTGTGGACGGCGTAGTTCTGCACCGGGTCGGTGACCGGGGTTTTGACGATGATGTGTCCCGTCTTGTCGCTGTTCTTTTCGATGTAGGCAAGGCGGAAAAGCATCTCGTAGGCCCTCTGGCTGTAGTAGAGGAATTCCGCATGGTCGGTCTGCACGTCGCGCAGCTTGGCAATGACCCGGCTGGCTTCCGCATGAGCTCCCTGCTCGGTGACGAAAGAGTAGACCTTTATGTTGGGATGGTTGGCACAGATGTCCTGCATCGCATGCCCAATCTCGTCAAAACTTTTTACGATCGCATCCTTGTTCACGGGATTGAAGTGCCCAAGCGTCTCCCGGTACATGTCCTGCACGCGGTCCAAGTCCTGCTGGTCCGCCGTGGTCAAGTATCCGTCCAAATCCTCGGCCTTGAGGACAACATTTCCTTCCTGCTTCATGCTCATTTCACGTTCTCCTCGACAACCTTGCCGTCAACGACGTTGTAATGCTTGCCGGTAATTGGGTCGCGGGTTATGACACCCACAATCTGCTTCCGCGACAGAGGAACGCCGGACACGACCAGCGTCTCGCCATCGGCCTGTGAGACCGTCCCTCCCGTCAGACCGAACGCGAGGTTCAGCATGGACTTGAGGGCGGGTATAGTCCGGGCGTCGCTGATGTGCATGTTCATCGTCATATTGTAGTCGCCGGAAGGAGTCGCCCGCAGATTGCCATAGATATAGTCGGTCGAAATATTTATCGCACTGCCTATCATGTTGCGCAGGTACTGGCCCGGCCTCGTGATGAAGAAGAGAATATCGTCGCTCTCCTGTGAAATCCATTTGCAGCGGAGGTTGTCCTCCATCTCCTGATGGACGGCACAACGGTCCAAAAGCGGCTCGATGTTCCCGGCCAATCCCAGCAAGTCCTTGTACATCAAGGAAATTTTGAAGCTCGTGTCGGGGTGGCTGTAGTAGCGGAACTCGTTCTCATAGCCCAAGGCAAGTGCCTTCTTGGTGGATTCCGCCGTATACTTGGTCCGGCTCCAGCCTTTCACCTTCGTGAGCGAGCCGGAAAGGGCGATGGACGGGATATTCCCGGTGGCAATAAGCTCCGTGCGGGACCGGTCTTCAACCGTCCCCTGCCCCGTCCAGACGATTCCCAGCCTGCTGGTTATGAGTTCAATGTCCCCCGGCTGGATGTTCGGAATTTCTTCAACCAGGATCTCCTTGACCAGCTCCTTGTGCTTCTGGGCCGGAAGGCGGGCATATATACTGGAGTCGCCCGAAAGCAGGGCGATGGGGTTCAAGTCGGTGGGAGCAACATAGTCCACCTCCTCATCAGATTCAACCGGCTCCTTGGGTGTACTCTTGCAGCAAGCCAAGCAGAAAGAGGAAGCGAGGGCTGCCGCAAAGACAAGCCTCCCGGCAACCGCCCCGATACGTGACACAGTCTTTTTCATCGTTTCTCTTTCCTCCCCTCGGCTACAGCTTGGCGACCTTCACCTGCCAGGAAAGCTCGTCGCTCTCAATCTTGACGGCCCCGTCCAGACTGTCCTTCCAGTCCGCGCTCGTCGCCAGCGTCTCGGAGGCAATGTAGTCCTTGAACTGCTCGAAGGCTCCCTTGAGCTTGTCGTCGCCGGAAACCTCCAGCGAGATGCGGTCGGTCAGCTCAAAGCCGCTCTCCTTGCGGAGGTTCTGGATGCCGCGCACCAGGTCGCGGGCATAGCCCTCCTTGCTCAGGAGCTCGGTAATCTTGGTGTCAAGGCCGACGGTCAGCGTGCCGTCGTTGACGACCTTGAGCCCGTCCTTCTCTATGCGGTCCACCACTACGTTTTCGCTGTCAAGCTCCACGCTCTTCCCGACGACGTCGAAGACCAGCTTCTCCCCGCTCAGGATTTCGGCGATCTGCTCGCCGGACAGCTGAGCAATCTGAGCGGCGGCAGCCTTCATGTCCTTGCCGAGCTGCTTGCCCAGGACGCGGAAGTTCGCCTTTGCCTTGTATTCGACCAGCTCGTCCTCGCGCTCGTGGAAAATCACGTCCTTGACGTTCAGCTCCTCGGCAATCGTGTCCTTCATGTCCGCGAGGACCTTGCGCTCCTCCATGTTGCGGGTGACGAGGGCAACGGAAGCAAGCGGCTGGCGGTTCTTGATGTTGAACTGGTTCCGCAGGCTGTGGCCCATGGAGACCGCCCGCTGGACGGTGGCCATCTGGAACTCAAGCTTCTCGTCGCGCAGGCGTGCGTCCGGCTCCGGGTAGTCCATCAGGTGGACGGACTCCTTGTCCTCCGCCGTCCTGAGGTTCTGCCACATTGATTCCGTCAGGAAGGGGATGAAGGGGGCGGCGACGAGCGTGAAGGTGCGGAGGGCGTAGTAGAGCGCGCCGTAGGCCTCCAGCTTGTCCGTGTCGTTCCCGCTCTTCCAGAAGCGGCGGCGGTTCCGCCGGATGTACCAGTTGTTTATCTGGTCGATGAACGAGAGCATCGGGTCAATCGCGGAGGACAGGTCGTAGTCGTCCATCGCGGCCCGCACGTCGGCAATCATCTTCTGGGCGACAGAGACGATCCAGCGGTCCAGCGGGTTGACGGGAAGCTCCTTGTCGAACTCGTGTCCCGTGCAGGTCACGCCGTCGATGTTCGCGTACTGGACGAAGAAGCTGTAGCTGTTCCAGAGGGGCAGGATGATGCTCTTGATGACGTCGCGCACCCCGTCGTCGGAGTAGCGGATTTCGTCCGCGCGGACAACCGCTGAGTGCATCAGGAAGAGGCGGATCGCGTCGGCGGAGAACTTGTTGATTGCCTCCACCGGGTCCGTGTAGTTGCGCAGGCTCTTGCTCCTCTTGCGGCCGTCCTCGGCGAGGACGATTCCGTTGACAATGCAGTTCCTGAACGCGGGCTTGTCGAAGATTTCGGCGGCGAGGACGGTCAGCGTGTAGAACCATCCGCGGGTCTGGTCAAGGCCCTCGGAGATGAAGTCGGCAGGGAAGTTCTTCTCGAACTTCTCCTTGTTCTCGAAGGGATAGTGCACCTGGGCGTAGGGCATGGAGCCGGACTCGAACCAGCAGTCAAAGACCTCCGGGATGCGGTGCATCGTGCCGCCGCACTTCTTGCACTTGATCGTCACCTTGTCGGCGAACTGCTTGTGCAGGTCGTCCAGCCACACGCCGGAAAGCTCCTGCAGCTCCTTGCGGCTTCCCACGCAGAGGGCATCGCCGCAGTCGTCGCACTTCCAGACCGGAATCGGGTTGCCCCAGTAGCGGTTGCGGCTGACGGCCCAGTCCCTGGCCCCGGCAAGCCATTTGCCGAAGCGTCCTTCCTTTATATGGGCGGGCTGCCACTTGATCTGCCCGTTCGCCTTGAGGAGCTTCTCGTGCTCGTCACCGACGCGGACGAACCAGCTGCCGATTCCCCGGTAGATGAGTGGCGAACCGCAGCGCCAGCAGTGGGGGTACTCGTGGTCCACCGTCTCGCGGCGGACGAGCTTTCCCTCCTTCTTGAGCCGGTCCATGATGTCCTTGTCGCAGTCCTTGACGAAACGGCCCTCGTAGTCGGAGACTTCCTTCGTAAACTTGCACTCCGCGTCAATCGGCTCCACGGAGGGAATGGTCGCCTTGGGCCCCTTGCCCTTGTTGGCGGCCTTGAAGACGTTGCTGTCTTCTTCACCGAATGCAGGCGCTATGTGGACGATTCCCGTTCCGTCCTCGGTGGACACGTAGTCCGCGTTGAACATGCGGAAGGCACCCTCGGATCCGTCCTCATTGGTCGCGAGTCCCGCGAAATAGGGGAAGAGCGGCTCGTACCTGGCCCCGATGAAGTCCGCGCCCTTCCGGCTGTACAGGATTTCGTAATCCTTCTCGTCCTTGTAGTAGGCGGCAAGGCGGGATGATGCGAGGATGTAGCAGTCCCCGCTCGCCTTGTCGCGGATTTTCACGTAGTCAATCTCCGGCCCCATGCAGAGCCCCTCGTTGCTCGGGAGCGTCCAAGGGGTCGTCGTCCAGGCGAGGAAGAAGGTCCTGCCGTCCGCCATCTCGGGGTCGTCTATCGCCGCCGGGGCCTTCGTCACCTTGAAGCGAATCGTAATCGCGGGATCCTGCCGCTTCTTGTAGCCCTGTGCAAGCTCATGGGAAGACAGGACGGTCGAGCAGCGGGGACAGTAGGGCAGGATGTACTTGCCCTCGTAGATCAAGCCCTTGTCCCACAAGGACTTGGCGACCCACCAGATGGACTCCATGTAGTCCGGGTTCATCGTCTTGTAGTCGTTGTCAAAGTCAACCCAGCGGCCCATGCGGGTAATCGTCTTGCGCCACTCCCCCGTGTACTTGAGGACGGACTCACGGCACTTGTCGTTGAAGTTGGCGATTCCGTAGGCCTCGATCTCGTGCTTGGAGTTGATTCCCAGCTCCTTCTCGATGAGGTTCTCGACGGGAAGCCCGTGGCAGTCCCAGCCGAAGCGGCGGTCCACGTGCTTGCCCCGCATGGTCTGGTAGCGGGGAATGATGTCCTTTATGGTCGATGGAATGAAGTGTCCGAAGTGGGGAAGCCCGGTCGCGAAGGGCGGTCCGTCATAGAATATGTATTCCGGCGCACCCTCGCGCTGAGAGAGGGATTTCTTGAACGTGTCGTTGTCCTGCCAGAATTTCAGGATTTCCTCTTCCTGCTTGGGGAAGTTTACCTTTGAATCAACCGCTTTGTACATAAAACTAACAAATCCTCAATATATATGAAGTTAAAGGAGTATATCACAAAGAAGGGATTTAATCTAGTTCGCCGAGTGACTTTCCAAGCTTTTGTGCTATAGATAGCAGAGATACGAACTAGCAGAACTAGCGGAAAACCTTCCAAAAAGGCCGACGGCATGCCCCCGTGAAGGGGCGACCCGACATGGAGGCGGAGCAGAAGAAGTCCAAGGGGTTTCAATTCACGCCCCCGTGAAGGGGCGACTTCGCCCTTCTTTTCCTTTGTCCTTGCGTATGCGTTTCAATTCACGCCCCCGTGAAGGGGCGACTCCCGCACGGCTCAAGGTAATCGCACCGCTATGTTTCAATTCACGCCCCCGTGAAGGGGCGACATCGGCCCATTCCTTGACCTGGTCCCAGGACTTCGTTTCAATTCACGCCCCCGTGAAGGGGCGACCTTATGGCGGCTCTTGGACTGATGAGAGGAGGAATAGTCAATATTAGTTCAGTGCCTAAACACCCTAAATTTATTTAGGCAGCAGCATTTACAGATGCTGTCTTTTCCCTGTATACAGCAGGAGGCAGTCCGCCTGGATTTACTGTCGTCACGCGCTTCGTGTTGTAAT
>JAILON010000194.1 GCA_024690865.1 Treponema sp.
TGTCGCCTAAGATATAAAAGGAGTAGAGGATGGATACAGGAAGCGCAATATCGCTTAACACGACGATGAGCGACCAGGAGCAGGCGAAGCTGAGGATGGAGGTGGATACCTTCAACAAGTCACTTGTTCAAAATGGCCGCAGGACGTCTCAGACATTGGGAAAAGATGATTTCCTGAAGCTGCTTATAACCCAGCTTTCCAACCAGGATCCAACTTCCCCGATGGAGGACACGGAGTTCATCGCACAGATGGCGCAGTTCAGCTCCCTTGAGCAGATGACGAACATGAACGCCAACTTTGAGAAGATGAACACCATGCTCTCATCCAACCAGGCTGTCGGCACGATCGGCAAGACCGTCGCCATCGATACGGGCGACGGGTCCGGACAGGTTACGGGAACCGTGCAGGGCGTGACGTATGGGGCAAACCCGCAGGTCATGGTCGGCAACAGGTATTACGACATGAACAAGATTCAGGCCGTTTATGGCGAGTAATTTATAAAGAGGGTAGAGATATGATGAGATCACTTTATGCTGGCGTGAGCGGCCTGCAGAACCACCAGACGAGGATGGACGTAATCGGCAACAACATTTCCAACGTCAACACGACCGGATTTAAGAAGGGAAGGGTTGATTTCCAGGATATGATAAGCCAGCAGCTCAGCGGAGCCTCGCGCCCCAACGAAGAGGTTGGAGGTATCAACCCCAAGGAAGTGGGACTCGGCATGAGCGTCGCCGCGATTGACACTATCTTCACCCAGGGAAACCTGCAGTCAACGGGCATCACGACCGATATCGCCATTGAAGGAAACGGCTTCTTCGTCATGAAGAGCGGAGAGGAGACCTTCTACACCCGCGCCGGTGTCTTTGGTGTGGACTGCAACGGCACCCTCGTCAATCCCGCCAACGGACTTCGCGTCCAGGGATGGATGGCCGAGACCATCAATGGAACGCAGATCGTGCAGACGTCTGCCAGCCCGACGGACATCACGATTCCCGTCGGACAGAAGGATCCGCCCCATGCGACGGAGAACGTGCACTATTTCTGCAACCTGAACAAGAACACCCCGGAGATTACCGATGCGAACGACCCCCTGCAGGTCGCCAACGGCACCTGGCAGACCGAGTTCGACATCTACGACTCATACGGCAACGCCCACCAGCTGCAGATGAACTTCCAGAAGGTCGTCGGCAACCCCAATCAGTGGACCGTCACCGTCGAGGTTGACCCCGCCGCCGCAGAGGCGACCGATACCCGCGTGGGATTCGGTACGACCGACGGCGTGACCAACACCTACACGCTGAACTTTGACAACATGGGAACCCTGCAGTCCATCACGGACAGCGCTGGCAACGTGTCCAACCCGGAGGGCGAGATCATCCTCCAGGCTTCCTACACGGTCGCCAACTCCAACCCGGATGAGGCAGGAAATCCCTACCGCCAGACTTTCAACCTGAACCTGGGAACGATCGGCTCCATGCAGAACACGATTACCCAGAGCGCGTCCGCCTCTTCAACCAAGGCGAACTATCAGGACGGATACAAGCTGGGCTACCTTGACAACTTCTCCATCGGACAGGACGGAACGATTACCGGAGTCTATTCCAACGGTTCCACCCGCACGATTGGAAAGATTGCGATGGCGAGCTTCGTCAACCAGGGCGGCTTGAACAAGGAAGGCGACACGATGTTCGCCCAGTCCATCAACAGCGGCACGGCCAACATTGGCGAGAGCGGCACCCAGGGCAAGGGAAAGCTCCTGTCCGGAACGCTTGAAATGTCCAACGTTGACCTGACTGAGCAGCTGACCGACATGATCGTCACCCAGCGCGGCTTCGAGGCCAACTCCAAGACGATCATTACCGGTGATTCCATGCTGGAGACCGTCTTGAGCCTGAAGCGCTAAGCCTCTCCGTACTAACACAGTCATAAAACCTCCTATATAATGTGTTGGCCCCCCGGACGGAATCCGCTGTCCGGGGGGTGTTCTTTTTACATGGGCAAGCACCCGTCCGTTGGGCGCAGCCCGGGGAATGCCCCGCGGGAACCCACAACGAAGTTTCCAATGATTGACAAAAGGACGTTAGGGGTGATAAATTTCATACTGCTATGAAATCCTTAAAGAACAAAATCACCGTATTTTTGCTGCTCCTCCTTGGCTCGGCCCTTCTTTTTCCTTTCAGCAAAAGGAAAGGGGACGAGGAGTCCTCTGCGGTCCAGTTCCTGAAAGTGGCATCCCTGAACGGACCTTCAAGTATCCCGGTCGCCTACCTGTATGAGAACGCGGCAATCCTCGACGGAGCCCCCGTTGAGTTCCAGCTGTATGCCAGCCCGGTCACGGAGCTTCCCAAACTGCTTGCCGGGGAGGTGGACATAGGCTTCCTGCCCCCGAATATAGCTGCAAAAGCCTATAACAGCTCGAACCATGCCCTCGTCATGATGGGAATCAGCGGCAACGGGAACCTTTACCTCCTGTCCGACGACGCTAGCCTTTCGTCCCTTGGAGGGCTGGCGGTCAAAAGGGTATACGTGGCGGGGCAGGGAGCCACACCAGAATACGTTTTCCGTTACCTGGCGGAAGGACTGAACGTGCAGATGGATTTTTCAATCCAGACTGCCGAGCTTGCCGCAGCCCTTGCCTCAGGGAAAATCCACTATGCCCTCGTTCCGGAGCCTTTCGCCACGGTCGCGACGTCAAAGTCCGCATCCGTCCGCCGCTCGCTGGATATCCAGAAGCTCTACGGGGAAAAACAGGGGGGCGGAAGCTACCCGATGACCGTCATGGTCTGCCGGGCGGACTTCGCCAGAAAGTACCCGGATACCGTCCAAAAGTTCCTGAATTCCTACAAAAAGGCAACAGAATGGACTGTCTCGCACCCCCAGGAAGCGGGCACGCTGGTGGAAAAGCACACGCTCGGCCTCAAGGCGGATGTTGCGGCGGCCTCCATTCCGAACGCCAACTACGTGTGGATTCCCGCGAAGAAGGGACGGGGCGATATGGAGAAGCTGCTTTCCGTGTTCCTGTCCTTCGCCCCGGAGTCAATCGGCGGGGCTCTGCCTGACGATGGCTTCTATTTCTAAGGCAGTCGCGAGCAGCAGGACACTGTGGGAAAAACGAATGTTGCCGGAGGAAAGAAAACCGGCTTTCTGACCTACCTTCTTTCCTTCTTCCTTTTCATTGTGGGCTGGCAGCTGCTCTCGCTGGCGGCCAGCGCCCCCTTGATTCTACCCGGCCCCCTTGCCGTGCTGTCCCGGCTCGCCTTCCTTTGCCAGACGGCAGGCTTTTACCGGCACATCGGAGCGACGATGGGGAGGGTATTTCTTTCTTTTGCGATAAGTATTGTTGTGGGAAGCGGTCTGGGCCTTGTCTGCGGGCGGTTCCCGGTCGCCGGAAGGATTATTTCCGCCCCGCTTGCTGCCGTTCGTTCGGTACCTGTCGTTTCTTTTATACTGCTGACCCTTTTGTGGTTCGGATCTTCTTCTGTTCCAGTCCTTGTAGCAGTCGTGATGGCCCTGCCTGTTGTGCTGACGGCTGTCGCCACGGGCTTTTCGTCCGTTCCCCGCAGTCTGCTTGATGCCGCACATACCTATTTCCTCAGCCCCTGGCAAAGATTCCGATATGCACGGCTCCCGTTCCTGCTGGCCTTTGTGCGGGAAGCCTCGCTTTCTTCCTTTGGCATGGCATGGAAGGTTGTGGCTGCCGGGGAAGTCCTGTCCCTACCGCGTTTTGGGGCGGGCCAGCTCCTCTACACTGCACAGGTTCATCTGGAGAGTGCGGACCTTCTGGCAGTCACCTTTGCAATCGTATTCTTGAGTTTTGGCTTTGAAAAAGGGGCAGCCCTGCTTTTTTCCCTAAAGCGGCTGACCGCCTGTGCCAAACCACACGTGCCGCCCGCAGACAGTCTGCCGTCTGATGGTTCCATCCGCCGGCAGGAAGGACGGTCCCCGCGGATGACGCTGGCAGGATTTTCGGCGTCACGGGGCGGCAAGCAGTTGTACCGGGATTTCTCGCTGGAACTTGCTCCTGCCTCTTCTACGGCAATCATCGCACCAAGCGGGGCGGGAAAGACGACCCTGCTGTGCTACATGGCTTCACTCCTCACGGCCGGTGACGGAGACTTCTCTGGAACCGTCGGTTTTGCCGGTGACGGGGATGCGGACCTGTCGGAGCAGGAGGCGGGGAGGCCCCGAATCTCCTTCCTCTTCCAAGATTCCTGCCTTTTTCCTGCCTGCACGGTGTATGAAAACGTCCTTCTTCCCCTTCTGAACCTGATGGATCCGAAGCAGGCAGCTCTAGTTGCCGTGGATCTGCTGGAAAAATGCGGACTCCGGGACAAGTGGGCTTCCAAGCCGGACGAGCTGAGCGGAGGTGAACGGCAGCGTGCGGCCCTTGCCAGGGCATTTGCATTTCCTTCCAGCGTGATGCTTTTGGACGAGCCGTTTCAAAGCCAGGACCTGGCGCAGAAGGTCGCCTTGATGGACTTGTTCCAAAGGCTGTTGGAAAAAAGTCCCCGGACCGTCCTGCTGGTGACCCACGACATTCGGGAGGCACTGTCATGCTGTTCGCGCATCGTCGTCCTCAAGGGAAGCCCCCTGTGCGTGGAGCTTGACGAGCCCCTGGCTGCCACGGGGGGGGCTTGCGCGGACCTGTATCTGTCTCCCGACGGGAACAGACGGAAGCTGGAGGAACTGATTTCCGGAATACTGCTGGGTGGCCCCAATTCCCAACGCGCAAGGACTGATTCCGCTCCCTTGTCCTGACGGAATGTTTCCATTAGAATGGACTGGATGAAAGTTCGTTACGGTTTCCTTGACGGCATGAAGGCCATCGTCTGCCTTTTTGTATTCCTCGGCCATTATTTTGTTGCCTTTTTCATAAAGGACGTATTCCCGATGAATTCGATTCCCTACCGGGCCTGCATCCTCGTGTTCTACGGCTGCTATACGGTTCCTCTGTTCTGCGCGATAAGCGGTTTCCTGGCAATGCAGAAGGAGCTTGGGAAAGGCTGGAACCTTGTGCTTGCAACCCTGAACCGCTTCCTCAGGTTTGAGATCCCCATCGTCATCGTCATTGCCGCCGTCATGCTGCTGAACAGGCGGGGGCTGTTTGCCTGCGGGGACCTTCTTGCCCAAAGGCTTGAAAACAAACAGCTTGCGGGCAACTACGCCTTTGAATCCCACTATACATGGCTTTACA
>JAILON010000044.1 GCA_024690865.1 Treponema sp.
GCGCATAAACGGAAACATCCGCGTGCGCGAGGTAAGGCTCATTGATAATGAAGGTAACCAGAAGGGCATTGTACCCACGCTAGAAGCCCTCAAAATGGCAAGAGAGCAGGAGCTCGACCTTGTTGAAGTATCGCCGAACGCAAATCCACCGGTCTGTAAGATACTGGACTTCGGAAAATACAAGTTCGAACAGGAGAAAAAACTCCGTGACTCCAAGAAGAACCAAAAGGTATTGAAAATCAAGGAGATCCGCATGCAGCCGAAAATCGGCTCAGGCGACCTTGACACGAAGGCGAAGCATGTACAGGAATTCCTAGACGAGGGTGACAAGGTTAAGGTGACGATTCGTTTCCGCGTGCGTGAGCTTGCCCATACCGAACTCGGCTATGACGTCCTAAAAGAGGTTGAAAAACGGCTTACCGAAGGCTCATATTCAATGGAGAAGGCCCCCATGATGGACGGTCGCTTCATGTCCATGACGTTGAGCTCAAAAGCCAAAAAGAAAGCTCCTGTGGCGCAGGCCCAGGAAAAGGTGGATTCAAATGTCTAAGAACAAGATGAAGACAAAGAAAAGCTCAGCAAAGCGCTTTTCGCTTACCGGTACCGGTAAAGTAAAGTACAAGAAGATGAACCTCCGTCATATCCTGACGAAGAGGTCTCCGAAGCGCAAGAGGAACCTCCGCAAGGCAGGCATCCTTTCCGAGGATTCGGCCAGGAGAATCCGCAAGCAGCAGATTCCTTACGCGTAATGCGGACAAGGCTGAAGAAGCTTGCAAGGGAAACTGAAAAATTCGAATTCGAGGAGATGAAACATGCCTAGAGCAGTAGATGGACCGAAGAGGAAAAACCGCCGCAATAAAATTCTGAAGCTCGCAAAGGGCTTCTACGGCGACAGGAAGTCAAACTATAAGGCCGCCAAGGACGCAGTCGTCAAGGCGCTTGACCATGCCTACACTGGACGCAAAGAGAAGAAGCGCGTCTACAGGCAGCTGTGGATTGCCCGTATCAATGCGGCCGTAAGGGATGAAGGCCTGTCATACAGCCGCTTCATCAACGGACTGGTGAAGGCGAATGTTGTGATCAACCGCAAGGCGCTGAGCAACATGGCTATAGAGGATCCGGTGGCTTTCAAGGCCGTCGTCGATGTCGCAAAGAAGGCCCTGGGCGAGGCGCAGAGCGCGTAAGCGCACCGCAAACGCATAAGGTACGGTAAGAATGATTTCCCTCGATCAAGTCCTGTTGTTGCAGAAAAAGGTAGAGACTGCTGTAGAAAAAATCAACTTCCTCACGGGGCAGATTGAACAGCTGAAAAACGACAATGATGCTTTGCGCACGAAGTGTGCCGAGCTTACAAAAGCATTGGACGAAAAAACGGAGTTGGTTTCTTCCCTTGAAGCAAACCAGGGCAAGATTGAGGAAGGAATTCTTACGGCCTTGAACCGCTTGGATACCGTTGAGAACGCCATCTTGGGCGGGGGAATCCAGGCGGCGGCTGCCGAGTCTGCCGCTGGAGAAAGTGCAGCTGCGGACCAGCAGTCCAGCGACGAAGAAGTTGAAGACGACGATACGGCCGCCTTTGACTACAGTGGTAGCAGTACCTCCTCCGAGGAGTCCCCGGAGCTGAAGGAAGTCACAGAGGAGATTGCCGATACGACAAATTCTTCCACCGACGTACAGATGAACGACGGTGCTGCTTCCAGCCAGAACGAGGGTCAGTCCCAGGACGGTGCAATGGACAACGGCCAGGAGGCCGCCCCCCAGGATCAGGATTCTTCCGCCCAGGGGCAGGATGCCGATTCCCTGAACGGCCAGTTCGACATATTCTAAGCGTCTTAAGGCGACGGCGATGGGCAGACTCCAGATAGACATTTTGGGAACTTCCTTCGCCGTACAGGCCCCAGAGGACGACGCATACCTCAAAAAGCTCTTTTCCTATTATTCTGATATAATCGCAACAATAAAAAGAACCAGCAAGATAAAGGACAACCTAGAAATAAGCATCATGGCAGGAATCACGCTGGTTGACGAGCTGTACAAGGAAAAACAGCGCAACATAAGCTATTCCAATGCGCTCAACAATACAAACGACGCGGAAGCCAATCGCATTACTGCCGACATGATAAAGAAGATAGACAAGGTTCTGGCCGATGACCAGTGAACCCTCCCTCGCTGCTGCCGGGCGGCCGACGATTTGGGTAGACGCGGACTCCTTTCCCTCCAAGGCACGGGACCTCATTCTGGAGCTTGCCAGCAGGAAGGAATTGAAAGTCGTCTACGTGGCGAACCACGACATCGCCTTCAGCAGGACAAGTCCCCTCTTTCAGATGCGGATCTGTCCCCGGACTCCGGGGGCGGCAGATGACTGCATTGCAGACAACTGCCAGACGCGGGACATCGTAGCAACCCGCGACATTCCCCTTGCCGCCCGGCTGATAGAACGGGGCGTAGAAGTCATAAACGACCGGGGGATACGCTACGACAAGCGGACGGTGGAAAAACGGCTCAAGGAGCGGGACCTGTCCCTTCAGATGGAGGCCCTAGGCCTGCACACGGGGCACAGCCGCGAGAGCTACGGCGGCAGGGAGCTGGACGCGTTCGGCAAGTGCCTGAACTCGCTCCTCGCCTCGATGGGCCTGTGAGCGCCGCTGCAAACGGGGCGGCTCTAAAAAGGGAGCCGTTTTTTTTCGAGGGCGACGGGCGAGTATATGGATTTCACGACATTTACAGCAGGCAAGGATGACGAAGGTAAACGCCTGGACAGGGTAGTCCGGGCGGTGCTGGACGGCAGGGCAACAACGGACAATGGGGTGGCAGACGACAGCAAGGAGGTCCAAGCCAGAGACGGGCACGCCCTCGACTCCGGTCGGACATGGAGGGAGTCCCCGGACAATAAGGTTGCGGGCGGCGACAGACCTGCCCCCGGCGCATATCCGGCCACCAGCGTCAATATCTTCCAAGCCCTGCGGAAAAGGCTCATCAAACTAAACGGGAGCAAAACGGAAGCCTCAGCACGGGTGCACGAGGGAGACAAGATAGAAGTTGCAAGCTTCCTTCTTGCCGAGGCAGCAGGGACCGAAGAAAAACAGGCACCCGCCCCTGCCAAGGCGTTATCTTCCTCCCCGCTCCGGTCTGCCCATAGCGGCAAAACACGGCTGGACGTCCTTTTCCAGAACGACGACATCATGTTCATCAACAAGAGGGCAGGCATCAGCGTGCAGCCCTCGTCAGGCGGGAGGGAAAGCATCAGCCAGATCGTCAGGGCAGAATGGGAGGCGGCGGGGCCCCACGGCTCGCTGTCGTTCATCCCCGCCCCCCTCCACCGTCTGGACCGCTACACGTCGGGCATCCTCGCCGTCTCCCGGAGCGCGCGGGGAGCAGCCTGGTTCAGCAGGGCGATACAGGAGCGGACCATACGGAAGTTCTACCTTGGAATCTGCATGGGACGGCTTGACGAAGACGCCCTGTGGGAGGACCGCTTGGCCTCCGACGGCGAGAGCGAAGGTGGCCGAAACAGGGGCTTCCACACAGTAAGGCGGGTGGAAGCAAACGAAGAAAACGGCGGGGAAGAAGGCGGGAATAGTAATACAGGCGGAGGCAACCTCGCCCGCACCCGGGTGCACCCCGTCTGCCACGGACGAAGGGGGCAGGACGAGCTGACCCTCGTACAGTACGAGCTTTTGACCGGGCGCAAGCACCAGATACGCGCCCAGTCCGCCCTGCACGGCCACCCCCTGTACGGCGACACAGCATACGGCGGGAGGGACAGCACTGCGGGCGGCCGTGCCGGAGGCGGGGCCTTCTTCCTGCACGCATTTCGCATGGAGTTTTCCCCGGACAATCCCCTCGCCCTGCCAAACCGCATCGAAGCCCCCCTGCCGGAGACATTTGAAAGGGCCGTACGGGGATGGTTCAAGGAGGGGACGGCTTATTTCGCAGTGAAGTAGCCGGGAGCGGACGTACCGCCGTCTATGCGGGCGTAATACTTGCTACTACCAGCGGACCCATAACTACACGCAGTCCCCTGCCCGCCGACAAGGCTGACACACCCATAGAACATACTAAGATCAGAATACGCCCCAACTCCTGTCGTCACGAAGCGATTAGAAGCAAAAATGGTACCCAGGTTTACGCAGTATTCAAACATGAAGAGCATGTTCGTAACGTTGGCTGTATCCCAGCTGCTCAAATCAAGGCTCGAAAGACTGGAACATCCGTAGAAAACAGAATTCATATCAGTAACATGGGCTGTATCCCATCCTGTTACGTCAAGGCTTGCAAGATTGGAACATTCATGGAACATCTTGCTCATGTTTGTGACGCTCCCCGTATTCCAGCCGGACAAATCAAGGCCCGTAAGCCCCGTACAGTTGGAGAACATCTCGCTCATGTCAGTAACCTTACTCGTGTTCAAGCTGCCCACAGACAGGCTCGCAAGTCCCGTACAACCGGAGAACATCTTGCTCATACTGGTGACGCTACCCGTATTCCAGCCGGACAGGTCAAGGCTCGCAAGCCCCGTACAGCCGGAGAACATCTCTCTCATGTTTGTAACGCTACCCGTATTCCAGCTGCCCACGTTCAGGCTCGTCAGGCTGGAACATCTGTAGAACATACTGCTCATGCTTGTAACACTACCCGTATTCCAACTGCTCAGGTCAAGGCTTGTCAGGCTGGAACATTTGTAGAACATACCGTAAACATGGCTCATTTTCGTAACGCTGCTCGTGTCGAAACTGCTCAAGTCCAAACTGGTCAGCCCGGAGCAGCCGGAGAACATATCGCTCATATCGGTGACCTTGCTCGTGTTGAACTTACTCAGGTCAAGGCTCGTCAGGCTGGAACATCCGAAGAACATACGGTTCATGCTCGTAACCTGGCTTGTATCAAAATTGCTCAGGTTCAAATCCGTCACGTTCGTGCAGCCGTCAAACATTCCATTATTACCGCCCATTTTCGTGACCCTGGACGTGTCGAAGCCACTCAGGTCTATCGACTTCAATCCCTTACAGTCGGAGAACATCCCGCCAGAGTCCTTGTTCATCGGGATTTTCTTGCCGCTGTCAGTGTAGCCGGCCGCATAGTACCAGATGGTTTCCCCGTCAAGCCACGCAAGGACATCAACGGGAGAATAAATATCGGAAATCTTTTGGGTCGTAATTCCGGCAGCGGGTGCGGCAGAAGAGGGCTTGAAAGATTTGAGCACGGAAACATCACCCGCATTAAGGCTGTTTTTCAATGTATGAGCAACACTGTAGCCAGTAGCCATAATCTCGCTCTCGGTCGTAGTGCCGCCAGCCGCCGTACCGCTACTACCTGTATCAGTGCTGGCGGGCGGGGTGTAGGTTTCGCCATCTTTGTCGCTCTTCGAGCTGTCCTTGCAGGCCGAAAGGGATGCCGCCAGAAGACCTGCCGCAAGCAGGGCCAGGCCGCGGATAAGAGTCTTTTTCATTCTATGTCTCCTGATTTGTTATATTTGCCCCCCGGAAAAAACGGCCGCACCAAGCCCGACAGAGCCGGGCTTGGTGCGGAATTCTTCCCAGAGGAGATGTTTACGTATATGGAATTCTTTAGAGCATAGTTATGGCCGTATGGAGCCGTATGGAGCCGTATGGAGCCGTATGGAGCCGTATGGAAGAAATTCGCTGCATCTTTTTTTGCCCGCTCCTCTCCTGCTAACTTCTTATAGTACTATAACATAAGGTACAGACAATGTCAAGTGCAGTGTTTGCGATTTTCCGTGTTTTCCCGCCCCAAAGCTTGAAAAACTCCCCGTCGGGAAGTATAATTTATGCTGGAGTTTTATGAGTCTTTTTACAAAGTTACGCAACAACGGCATGACGATATATGCGCTCGTGGGCTCAAGCGGGACGGGAAAGAGCTTTCGGGCAAAGCTGATAGCGGAACAGTATTCGCTTGCGGCCATAATTGACGACGGGCTTTTGATCCAGGACGACAAGATTGTCGCAGGGAAGTCCGCGAAGCACGAGAAGACCTACATGGGGGCCGTCCGCGTTGCCCTCTTTGACGACAAGGAGCACCGCGATGCCGTCGCCAAGGCGATCCAAAAGCAGAATGTCAAGAAAATCCTCATCATAGGGACCAGCGAAAAGATGGTGCAGAAGATCTGCGACCGCCTGCAGATCCCCCAGCCGGAAAAAATCATACACATCCAGCAGGTCGCAAGCCAGGAGGAGATAAGCAAGGCCACGGTCAGCCGGAATGCGGAAGGGAAGCACGTCATTCCCGTTCCGGCAATAGAGGTGAAAAAATCCTACCCCCAGATTTTCTACTCTTCGGTGAGGAGCTTCCTTTCCAACGAGCTGGGAAAGAACGCGAAAAAATTCAAGAAGGACAAGCTGGAAGAAAAGTCCATCGTAACCCCAGAGTTCAGCAAGAAAGGAAGGCTGGAAATTTCACCGGCAGCCTTGGCCCAGATGGCCCAGCACTGCATCGACCAGTTTGATCAGGACAACAACATAAAAATCCATCTGAGGAAGCTGGTCATAAAGCCGGAAAAACAGGGCTACCGCCTGGTGATGACCATTGACGTCCCGTTCGGCAAGCAGTTGACGGGAGTAATACGCAGGCTGCAGGAATACATAATCGGCAACATCGAAAAGAACACCGGCATAATGCTGGAGGAAGTCAGCATCATCATCGACAAGATAATCAGGACGGAACAGGCGGGCACCGGCGCCTAGTCCACTTGGCCGCATTCCTCCAGCAGATTTTCCAACGTAGTTCCGCTTATGCCGTAGCGGTAGTTTATGGACAGGATGGCCTTCCGTTCTTCTTCCGAGGCAGCCGGACCGGGAGTCAACTTTGGAATGACGATGTAGGAGCCGTCCTTGCTGTATATGTCAAAACAGATTTCCGCCCCGTTTCCAAAATACAGCCTGGCGCTCCGGTCCACGGGAAGCCCCTCGCGGGGCCGTATGTTTTCCAACCTTCCCCGGCGCAAATGCATTTCGGCTTCCGCCCTTCCCAGGCCGGTCAGGCACAGCGGATACAGAAAGGGATCCGCCCAAAAGGATTCTTCGGTGGAAAGCAGGGTGCCGATTTCTGAATCGAGCGCATAGACGGCGTCATCGGCGGAACTGCGCACATACACCCGCCGGGTGAGGGAATCCTCGTTTCCAAAGTACAGGGATGAAAGGAGCTTTTTGCTACCGTCATAAAAACAGAGGGAAAACGCATCGCCATCTTTCAGACCAAAGGCATCCCAGTCCTTGCGGGAAGTGGACTTTTCATACGCCTTTGCAATCGCAGCAGCATGATCCAAAAGCCTTTCAACGGCCTGGGCATCGGCAGGCCAGACGAACTCTCCGTTCCCATCGCTGGAATTTCCAAGCCACAGCCCCCCCTGCTTATACAGGCAGACCGTCCTCCTGCCAAACAGATGCCCCTCCTCCCGGCATGACAGCTCGATCCGGGAAACCGTGGCCCTGTATGCCGGGTTCAGCAGGGCGGTGTCCCTAGCCTGTGACCTCCTGCCACGCATAAAGGGCAGGAAGGAAAGGAGGAGGAGCAGGAGCAGCGCAAGGTCAAAGAAATAGAAGAAGAGTATTCCCTGGGCCTTGGACAGGCGCCTCATTTGTTGAACAGCAAGTCACGGAGGTAGGCGTCCCTCGCCTCCTCCAAAGCCAAGTCAACGGCCCAGATAGGCCAGTCAGGATGGTCCCGCATCGCCTCGCTGCGGAGGGCATCCTCATAGAGGGCCGTTCCCACATCGCACATGCTGGAATCCTGCACAAAGGCGGCAAAATTGTCGGAAGCCCAAGTCGTGCTCTCCCGCTCAAGGTTGCGGAGCAGGGCCGCATCCGGGACTTTCACGGTAGAATCTACGCCGGCATCAGCATCCAGGTCCGTAGGGTCCTGCATGGTGTCCTGGGCAGCGCACAGGGAAACTGCCAGGAAACAGGTGGAAAGAAACATCGCAATTCTCTTCATCGCATAATCTCCCGATATTTTTCTCCATTTTACCATTAGAAAAGCTAAAGTCAAGCGGAGAAGGCTGACCCCAAAAAAAACTAAAAAAATTTGTTGACAGGAGGGAAAA
>JAILON010000064.1 GCA_024690865.1 Treponema sp.
TCCTCATCATAGTTTAGAATAGTATCCATAAGAGATTCTCCTTTGTTTGGTTTTTTCTTGCAAGCTAAAGCATAACAAATCTGAATCTCTTTTTCTATTTCTAGATATTATCCCATCCACAACTTTTGAGTATAACTCGTTTAAGTTTGCGTCTTTTACATTGCAGGCTCCTTTGTTTATTGTGACAAGACACATTTGTGCAGCAAGCAAGTCATATAAGAATCTTACATTTTTTATTTTAAGTGATTTCTCAAAGAAAGGATGAGATGTTAAATTGTGACAAAAATCTCTCATTTTGCCAGGCATAGCATTTCTTTTTTCTTGCGCCTTCAAATTTGTTCCATTTTGTAAACGTAAAAACAAGTCACGAACTTCATCTTCTGATGCTTCAGAAATCACAACTACATCGAGCTGGTACATGTCAATAATCTGATGTATATCTAAATCGAGTTCACTATACTTTTTTCCAGCGACTTCAATACCATTTACTGGGTCACAATCATTACCTATAGGATATTCATCATCCATGAATCCCCAGATTGCCCTTAAACGCTGTTGTTCATCTACAACATCAAACTTTTCAGGATTTTTACGTACCTTTCGAAAGTATAATTTGGGAACATCATATCCATGTAAAATAGTATCTATCAAAAGTTGTTTTTGAGCTTTTGTCCAAACAGCAGGACGCTGATAATCAGGATTTGTATCAATATTTTTTTTCAATTGGTGTAACGAAAATGCCGCCCATGTTTTCTTATTTATTTCCAAAATATACTCCTTTTCACGCCAGTGGCGTATTTCTATAGCAAATCTTATTCTGCAAAAATGCAGTATAAGATGTTTTACCTAGTATGCTATTGCTGTAAAATAGTTTGTCAATTGTTGCAAGAGAGGTAATTAAACTCTCTTAGGCTTAGGGGCTACCCCATGGATGTAGGGTAGAGGAGTATTGATCCTGGATAGGTCCCTGATGATATACTGTAAGGGACCTTGTCCAAGATGTTTGTTCCCATCCCTGCGTTTTCCGCTCTCTGGTAACGGAGTCTTCGTCTAGGACGAAAGCAGGGATGCGTATTTGTCGCGCTCTGACTCCACTATGCCCAGTGCGGCCATTGCCTGTGCCTGTGTCATACCCGTATTGGCTATGAGGTTCTTCAGGCTGGTCACAATGCCGTCGATGAGTCCTTCTTCCCTGCCGGCGGCCAGCCCCTCTTCCCTGCCGGCTGCTAGCCCCTCTTCTCTGCCAGCCGCCAGTCCTTTGGCAATTCCGCTGTTCCAATACCTGTCCAAAACTTCACACATATTCGTTCCCCCTTCCGCCATGCCGGGCGGCAGCTGTATATCTGCAAACCTTCTGTCCTTTGTCAGCTCTGCCATGAGCTGCAGGACCTCGTGTACATGCCGGATTGTCTCCCTCGAAGGCTCATACGTCTTGTCCCTCCTCATCCGCACGAAGTAGTCCGCGACTATCCTGAAGTCGCTTTTGAACTTGGATACAGTCTCTGGTTCAAGCCACGCTATCTCGAAGACGTTAATCTTGTAGTCGCTGACGTATGGCTTGAGCTCCTCCGGCACAACCAGGCAGTCCAGAAGCTTCCTGTGTTTGTTCCACCGCTCTTCGCCAAAATACAGTACCAGCGTCACTACTGGATAGCGTACCTTGTGCCCGTCACTATCCTTGTTCTCGTTATCGGAAAGCAACTGAGACCGGTAGCCTGCCCCATCGTAGCTTATCACCCTTAGTGGCATATCCGTGTCTATGTCGGTCTGGTTTTCCAACCCGTACAGGCAAATCCGTATCCTTCCATCCTTCCAGAACTTTGCAATATCCCTCTCCTGCTCATGGAGCTTTCCTGCATCCTCCTTGTACACCGACAGAGGGGTTGCCTCGGTAAGCTCGTCTTCTTTGACAAGCTCTTCCCCGCCGAACAGCAGGACGTTCACAATATCGCAGAAGACATCGTTATAGGCCTCCAGAGCCTTCTCCGCTATGTCCTTACCACCCATGCGGATATTATACGCCCTGTGCGGAAATTTTGCAAGGGCAGGGGAGGGCGCTGATTCGGGATAGGGCTTGAAGATAGTGATTGACTGTTTCATGGATAGTGATATGATATAAATAGATGTTTTTTTTGAGAGGGGAGTTCATCATGCCGTATGCAGTTTTGGAAAAACAGTTGAAGGAACTCCCAGAGGAATATCTGGATGATGTTTCCCGCTATGTACAGCTTTTGCAGTACAAAATCGCCGTGATTGGGCAGGTGAAAGAGGAAAAGAAAGGCATTATCTTGGGACTCGCTGAAGGAAAATATAAAATTCCCGATGACATCAACGCTTATGATGATGAGATAGTGGAAATGTTCGATGAGCGGAAGGAATGTTGTTTATGACTCACGATGGATTGATTCCGTATTACAACGAGCCATGTACGGTTTTTGTATAAGCTGGGTAGGTATATGCTGGTTATAAGAAATTGTGAATCTGATTCTGTTTCAACTGATGAACTGTTCGCCTTGATGGATGAGAGTCCTGCTTGTACGAACGGACAAAAATGGACAAGGGAGGAAATTCATGAGCGGTATTCCCTTGTCTCTTCTACAGCATCCTCACACTCCTGCGTCGTTACGATTGAGACGACAATTCCTCGCACGTAGGGCAGAAGCCCGGTAGCTTCAAGACTGCAGTATCACTAAATGACACTTGCCCGCTGTAGACTGGGGGCTAAAAGCCTGGGAGGTTGCGATGATTGGTGCGGCGAGCATTGAGTATGTGGAGCTGAAATATGGCGGCGGGAACTATGAGGAGTGGCTGGACTATGACGGCCGGGGCAACTGCATCCGTAAAAAGGACGGCAACGGCCATGAGGAATGGCTGGACTATGATGATAGCGGCAACTGCATCCACATCAGGAAGAGCGATGGTTTTGAGAAGTGGCGGGAATTCGATGTCCAAGGCAGGCTCGTTCACGAAAAGGATACGCATGGCATGGAAGAATGGAGGGAGTACGGTTCACATGGGGATTACGTCCATTTGAAGCGCAGCGGTCCGCGGGAATTCTTCGAGTACCCCGAGGAATGGCGCAGCTATGACGACAGGGGCAATTTGATTTACTCGCGGGAGGATTCGAGCGGGGCGTGCAAATGCTACAAGGACAACTACTTCGACTATGATGGCAACGGCAACATGGTACACAGGAAACGGATTCTTGTGTTCAAGGACGCTGCCGCAGAAAAAGAATGGAACGATGAGCCGAGTGTCAGTAAATGAGACTCGGTTGGACTATACTGTATAAATTGATATTGCTGAGGAGTGAATTGCAATGGACAAGAAAAAGATTGAAGAGATGGACAGAAAATATAAAGAGTTTCTTGAGAAGTTCCCGATTGAGAAACTGGAAACGATGACTCTGGAAGAGTATACGAATCTCAAGAGAGATAGCGAGAACTATTTTTGCTATTGGGTAGAGACTGTGCTAAAAGATTTGGGAGATATACATGGTTCCACATCCTCAAAATTTGGCATATACCGCTATGACAAGACACCAAAGCAAGCGGGAATTGCCTTTGATAGTACATATGCGTGGTGGAAAAGGTTCGGAAAGGATGCCTCCTCCGCATATAATCTTGTGCAATCAAAAATCGTGGACGTTGCGAAGTTTGCGGCCTCTCACGACTATGAAAAGATAGACGAAATCTCAGAAATCAGCCCGATGTTCAAGTGGAAAATTGCTTACCTCTATTCTGGAAGGGATTTGGTCAACTGGTTCAGCACGGAAATGCTGGTTGAATTCGCTAAACATTATGACATGAAGGATGCCAGCAAGAAAAGCAAGGTCTCCCAGTTGCAGGAATTTCTGATGAAAGTGAAAAAGAATAAGGGCTTATCAGAGGCTGATTTTTCTGATGAGCTGGAAAAGCTGAAGCAGGAGTTAAAGAAGAATGGAAAAAACATGGATGAGTTATCAGATGATGTGGCTTGGGAGTGTGATAAAATGGTAAAAGAATACGTTGACCTTCTCGAAAAATCTCACAACATCATTCTTCATGGTGCGCCGGGGACGGGGAAGACCTATCTTGCGCAGGAGATTGCAGATGCAATGGATGCGGAATATGAATTCGTTCAGTTCCATCCGTCATACGACTACACGGATTTTGTGGAAGGCTTGCGTCCTGTGAAGAATGCGGAGAACAGCCAGATTGCCTTTGAGAGGCGTGACGGCGTGTTTAAGGCCTTCTGCGCGAAAGCTCTGGCAGAGCCAACTAAGAAATTTGTCTTTATAATTGACGAGGTAAACCGTGGTGATATGAGCAAGATTTTGGGCGAGCTGTTCTTTGCGATTGAGCCGGGCTACCGGGGAAAAGACAAATGCAGGAATCTCCGTACGCAGTATGCCAACCTGCAGGAAGGGCCGAACGAGTTTGACAAGGCCCTCGACATCACGGATGCGAACAGCTACGGACATTTCTTTATCCCAGAGAATGTCTACATCATCGGCACGATGAACGATATTGACCGTGGTGTAGAGAGCATGGACTTTGCCTTCCGCAGACGCTTTGCTTTCTGCGAGATAAAAGCGGAAAACACCCAAGAGGCTATCCTGTGCGGGAAAGACGGTCTTTCTACCGATGTGAGGGATGATGCCATCGCCCGCATGAATTCTCTTAACTCTGCTATTGCAGAGACAGACGGCCTTTCTTCCGACTTTCAGATTGGAGCTGCCTATTTCCTGAATTTGCAGAAGCTTGACGGCGATTTCAATTCGCTCTGGGACTATCATCTTGAGTCGCTCCTTAAGGAATACCTGCGGGGGACGGAGGATGCGGATTCCAAATTGGAAAAACTAAAAGCTGCCTATGATTCTCCTAAAAAAGAGTAGTTATGGTGCGACTACGGATTGACGATAACAACTATTCCGGTAAGACGCTCTCCGATCTTCTTGTCAGTACCGAGGAGGCGGGGAGCGTCTATTCCGATGTTGCGCATATCGCGAACATTCCGCTGAAAGACCTCGCTGCGAAGAATCCCTCGCTTTTGGTGTTTCCCAAATCGTTCGGGGAAATCCGTGACGACTTGGAGGAGCTGCATGTCTGCGATCTGAGCGGAGCGCAGGACAAGCCTAGCGAGGCAAAAGTCAGCACTGGCAATCTGATGGGCTTCATCGGCTATGGCGGTACAGAGCTTGCCATAACGTCGCATTTCGCAAACGGTGGGGAAGACTTTTTCCTCCATTATATGCTCCGCAAAGTCGGGCTGGTACATCTTTCCGAATGGAAGCACTCGTTCGGGCAGGATGACACTCATTTTGACTTCCTGCTCTACCTTTTTCCTGCCCTGCTCAAGTGGGCTGTGGCACAGGGAATGTTCAGGGCCTATCAGACGCAGGAGAAGAACGATGCGAACGTGAAAGGCGTTATAGACGTACTCCGGTTCGTTGCGAAAGACATTCCCTTCGCGGGGAAGATTGCCTATACGATGCGGGAGCGGGCGTTCGACAATCCTGTGACGGAGCTTGTCCGCCATACGATAGAGCTTATAAAAACAAAGCCGGGCGGGAAAGTCCTGCTGTCATCAGATGCGGACATAAAATCCGCCGTCAGGATGATTATGGAGGCAACTCCGCTGTACAACAGGCGGGACAGGGAACGTGTCATTGCAAAGAACATGAAACCCGTGAGCCATCCGTATTTCACGGCATACAAGTCGCTCCAAAGATTGTGCCTCGCCATCCTGCGATACCAGAAACTCAAATACAGGGACAGCGACAAGAAGGTGTACGGAATCCTTTTTGACGGTGCGTGGCTGTGGGAAGAGTACCTGTGGACACTGCTAAAGGACAAGGGCTTTAAGCATCCCCGCAACAAGGAACATTCTGGCGGAATCAGAATGTTTGAATCTCCAGAGGAAGAGGGGGCCTTTAGCAGAAACTACCGGCGTATATACCCCGACTTCTACAGGTCGGACAAAACATCTCAACTTCCTGCCTGTATTTTGGATGCGAAATACAAGCGGCTTGACGAAACTGTCGGACGCGAAGACTTGTATCAGATAGTCAGCTACATGCACACGATGAAAATTGACAAAGGTGGATTCCTGTACCCAAAAAAAACTGGAAATAAGACGGAGACTCCTGTATGTTGCGAGAGCTACAAGCTTGCCGGATATGGAGGCACGGTCTCTACTATCGGAATCCCGATTCCGCAGTCGCAAAGCGACCAAGAATTCTGTGATGCGATGGGGAAGATAGAAGAAGATTTTTGTACAAAGTTGGTCGCCAGTATCACTAAATGACACCCGTATCGTGTAGGATAAAATCATAAAGCAGAATCAAGGCAATAGGAGGTCTGGTATGGTGAAGTTCAATGAGTGTGAGAACGGCAGTGAGCAGGAGTACTCTTTTACGGATTTTGATGGACGTGTCGCAAAAGTTTTTGAGTCTGCATGTAAGACTGCATTCAGTGCCGTCAGGGACGCAGTTCTGGAGGACTGCAAGACTCTCCGCGCAGCCGTTGAGGATGCCGTGCTTCATGATGAGCGCTATGCGGACAATAAGGAACTTCTGGAGGAAGTTACCGGGCATCTGTCTGCCTACGGACAGGAACGGCAGATGGAGCTTGCCGAGACTGACTTTGCCAGAGCGTTCTCTGAATTCATGGAGGTTTTCTATAAGGACTGTTGCTTTGACCGCGATTTTATGAAGGCTGTTAGGATGCTCGGTACGGAAGGACGCGACCGGATTTCGAAGACGCTTGCCTCCCGTGACGGATACACGAAGCTGAACCTCGGTTTTCACAAGGCATTCCTTGAGTTCGAGGATATCCTGCGTTTTGACGACAGCAGCGTGCAGAAAATCCTGCGGGAAGTCGATCAGGTTGATTTGGCATGTGCCCTTAATGGTGCCAGCGATGAGCTGAAGGCAAAGATATTCGGCAACATGAGCAGAAGTGCCGGAGAAATGCTGAAAGAGGATATGGAGGCCGTAAGGCCCGTCCTGAAAAGCACCGTGCAGGAAAAACAGCGGAAGATAGTGGATGTTATGGAAAACATGCTTTTCTGCCACGAGCTGCATTGGCCTGACGAATGTGTGTGCTGAAGAAAATGTCTGGCAGAGTATCACTAAATGACACTCGCCTGCTGTATACTGCTTGTAAACCATGAGGCAATAGGAGGTCCGTATGATGAACTCAATCGATGATGTGCTGTACTTTGACGACCGCAGCGTGCAGAAAGTCTTGCGTGAGTTAGATCCTGAAGATTTGGCCAAGGCCCTGCAAGGGGCGGAAAACGCGCTGAAGGAGAAATTCCTTGGGAACATGAGCGATTCTTACAGGCATTTTTTCCGCATAGAAATAGAGGATACAAAAGCCTCCTCATTGGCGGAGGTCGAGGAAGCCCGTCAGAAAATTCTGGACGTGATGAACCTCCTCTTCAAGGAAGGAGAGCTGTTCGGCAGGCTGGAGGACAAGCAGATGGACACTCTGCTCCGGCGTGTTGACAGCGTGTGCACTCTTTCGTTTGACACAATTCCCGTCCTGCGCTTTGTGACGAATGACGGAAAGAACCGCATCTTTGCGATAATAAAGTGCCTGTGCGGACGCTTCCGCTTGGCCAAGAATGAGGGTATTCTTGCATTGGAGGAGAATGAGAAGGAATTCGCGCAGGGATTTGACAGGCGGGACTCCGCGTTCGTGCGCGATGCTTTCCGCATGGTGATAGACTTTAGTTCCACTCCAGCTTTCTTGTCCGCATATCTGAAGAACAGCGTCGCGTCCTATGGCGGGAGCCGCCTGACGAGGCTCTGTCACCAGATTATCGCGGCGGGCGCATACTACTGCATGTTCGGTCACTGGGACTATCTGCAATACGCCATGATGCTCAGCTCATTCCTGAGCGAGCCGCTCCGTACCGAGTTCTACAACCGTTACAGCCGGCACATGCTCTTTGACAACTCCGACACGCTGCTGTGAGGAAGAAACGATGTCTGAAGAAGATGATGACGATAAGCATGGCATCGGCATTGAGCTGTTGATGTACCACGCGATGAATGCGGTAAAGGTCTGCCGCCTGCAATATGATTTGCTCAACTGCAAGGAGTATGAGGAAGCGGTGAAATACAAGGCCGCGCTTGATGCCTTTGCCGAGGTCGTGGAGGATATTTACGACTATGAGAACTATGGCTTTTTCTCTACGACCGTTCACGCAAAGAGGAGCGGACTGCCGTGCAACGTGCGCTGTGGATGTGATAGGGAATGGATTCTTGAGCCGTATCTTGACGAGAATCAGGAGCCTCGGTTTGCAAAGGTCATCCGCTTTGAAAACTGCAGGAACAGGGGGTCGGGATATGACCGCAAAAATGACTTGTGCATGACAATCAGCGACACGCCGGAGATTCTGGGGGGAAGGGACAAGTGCGTCCTGTCCGATGATGAAATCCAGCGGATAAAGGAGTTCGTCATCACGAACAAGGAGGCGATTCTCGCCCATGCGCGGGGAGAGACCGACAGCAGCGAGTTTCTGGCGGCGTGCCTGAGGAAGCGGGAAGGGAAATGACTTGAATGTCCTGCCGTATACATGATATAATTGCTTTGTGATTCTGCGAGTTTGCCTAGCAAACTCGTTAAGTCCGCTGCATGCGGACGATGATTTCTGAGATAGCACGTGATATAATAGAATAAACGGAGGTTTTGTTATGACTACGGTACAAGGATATTATGACGGTGCACATTATGTTACGCTGGAAAAGGTTGACGTAAAGCCCAACCAGAAAGTATGCATAACGGTTCTGGACGATTTTATATCGCAGGACGACAGGGAAAAGAAGGTGGAAGCTCTGCGAGGTTGCCTGCATGAATATGCGAATCCCGCACTTTGGGAAAAAGAAGGGGATGCATGGGGCATGGCGGTAGAGGAACAGTATGGTATACGCTGATACCAATATTATAGTGCGATTCATAATTGATGACAATAAGGAAATGGCTGACTTGGCAGAGACAGCTATTCTTTCTGGTGATCTCTTTGTGGCAGCGGAAGTCTTTGCGGAGGTCACATATGTGCTGTACAAAGTCTACGGGATTGAGAGGGAGAAAATAGCACAGATACTTTCTCTCCTTTTAGATTTTGTATCGACAGATGACTCGACTGTTATGAGCCTTGCATTTTCCTATTATGCACAGACGAGACTTGATTTCGTTGACTGCATTCTTGCAGCACGGCATGCCGTAAATGGTGCTGAAATCCTTTCATTTGACAAGAAATTGAACAATTTCATCCGTAGAATGGAGGAGTAGAGACGAGCGTTTGCAAATATGCCTTTTTGATATAGGTATGGGAACTTGAGCACATGGTACATACGCTGAAACGTTTCTTCTATATTCTCCTGCAATGCACCTGGGGTCTGGGACAGACCGCGCTGGGCTTCTTCTTTTTTCTCGCCAACATACGCTGCCCGCATTCGGTTTACCGGGGCTGCATAGACACCCAGTGGAAAAGTCCCTATGCCGGGCTGAGCCTCGGGCTGTTCATCTTTACGCCCCAAGCCGATGACGAGTACACGGCGCAGGTCCGCGTCCACGAGTTCGGTCACACCTTCCAGTCCCTGATGCTCGGCCCCCTGTATTCCGTCGTCGGAATCATCTCCGTTACGTGGGCATCCCTGCCGTATTTCCAGAACGTGCGCGAGCAGAAGGGCGTTCCGTATACGGCCTGCTTCGTGGAAAAATGGGCAAGCTGGCTCGGGGAGAAAGTGACCGGCGAACAGGCCGTGTGGTAATATATGAAGGCTGTGACGTGTCCTGCCGGGAAGGATGCCGCAGTAAGCGAATACAGTATGGAGGAGAATATGAATTGTCGGGACATCTTTGAGCGGGGCATTAAGTTCCATCACTATTGCAACACCGCCTATCCGTTGCGAGCCACGTCGCTGAAGCAGTATGAGCTGCATGACGAGGATGCAATCTCACGGCTCGTGAAGTCGAACATCGAGGCGCAGAAGGAAATCTGCCTGTATGTGCATATTCCCTTTTGCCAGTCGCGCTGCAAGTTCTGTGAATATGTCGTCCTGAACGAACGGCCCGACGAGGAGACGCAGGATACCTACGTGCGCTATCTCCTTAAGGAGATTTGCCTGTACAAGGAGATTATCAGGGACAAGCCTGTCGTCGGCTACGATCTGGGCGGCGGGACTCCGGCATTCCTTTCCGAAAAGAACCTGTCGCTGATAACCGAAAGCATCAAGCAGTTCAACCTGCATGACGGGATGTACCTCAGCGTTGAGACCACTCCGGTGATTGCCGCGAAGGATGTGGAAAAAATGAAGGCCATCAAGGCACTGGGCTACAACCGCATCTCCATGGGATTCCAGACTGTCTCGGAGAAGCTCCTTGAGTCCCTGGGCAGGGAAGGGTCAAAATCGATTTACGAAAAAGCCGTGGACAATATCAGGGCTGCCGGCTTTGACAGGCTGAACATCGATTTGATGTACGGATTCCTGAATCAGTCCGACGAGGATTTCGCGAACACCATAAAGTATACGATTGCGCTGAAGCCGGAATTCATCACGCTCTACAGGAACCGCTACAAGGGAACGACCCTTGAGGCGGAGTCGCAGGGAGTCACCCTGTATAAGGTGAACCGTCAGTACGACATTGCCTACAGGCTCTTGAACGAGGCCGGTTATGTCGCGAACAACGGCAAGAACACGTTCAGCAAGATTCCCGGCGATTTGGGGACTTCCAGTTACTTGACCAAGCGGGTCATCGACGCGACATCTTACGTCGGGTTCGGCCTTGGCGCGCAGTCTTTTGTGGGGAACTATCTTGCATACAACCTGGGCTGCGCGGACCACAAGACGGAGAAGTATTACGAGCATCTGGACCGGGGCGTGCTTCCCATCAACGATATTGCGGATATGCCGATTGAAGAGGTGCGGGCGAAGGCTTTGTCCGTCATGTTCTATTTTGGTTTCATCTCGCTTTCTGCCTACAAGCGGCGCTTCGGGGAGGACTTTACGGAGGTCTACAAGGAGCAGATAGAATTCCTCAAGAAGAATTACCTGATGGAGTTCACTGACCCGGACACCTTTATGCTCACGGATTACGGTGCCGCCCACCTGTATGGGATTATACCCCTGTTCTACAGCCAGCGGAGCATCGTGGAAATGTTCACCATGTCCGACAGGATCCTGAATGACAAGAAGGGCGAGAAGATTTACCTTGAGAAGTATGACCGGAAGAAGTATGACGCGCCGTCGGTCGCGGTGGATTTGGTCATACTGAACAGGGACAAGTCGAAAGTCCTGCTGATAAACCGCGCGGATCATCCGTTCGTGAACAAGCTCGCTTTGCCGGGGGGCTTCTATGTTCCGTCTGACCCGACGGTGGAGGCTGCGGCTTCCAGGGAGCTGATGGAAGAGACTTCCGTCTCCCTGGACATCACGAACGAGAACCTCGTGAAAATCACGAGCACGCAGAACCGGGATCCACGCGGCTGGGTCATCAGCGTTGCATACAAGGTCGTCATTGACGAGAACGACTGCAAGCCCTTGGCCAACAGCGATGCCCTGTACGCGAACTGGGTCAGCCTTGAGTCTCTGAAGCAGGACTCCATGGCGTTTGACCATTACGACATCCTGAGCTACGCGCTCCGCTGCTAGGCTTTGGCTGGCGGCAAGTGGGAGTTCAGTGCTTGAATGGCTTGTTGCCAGTATTTCGATTTTTTTCTAAATAGTTCTTGACAAATCCTTCTTCCCGCTGTATAAAGTATTTAGAAACGTTTCTAAATACTTTGTCAGGAGGTAGCGCATGGCATTTGCCGACACGTTCAAGGCCCTTTCGGATCCTGTCCGGAGGGAGATTCTTGAGCTGCTGAGAAGCGGCCGCCTGTCGGCGGGGGAGATAGGCTCCCGCTTCGACATGACGGGGGCAACCATATCCTACCATTTGTCGGTCCTGAAGAAAGCGGACTTGCTCCGTGAATCTCGGGAAAAGAATTTCATCTATTATGAGCTCAACGCGAGCGTCTTCGAGGAGCTGATGCTGTGGTTCAGCCAGTTCCGTACGAAAGAAGACGGCGGGGAGAAGGAGGATTGAACTATGAACGAAAAGATTGATACGATTGAAAAGACTGAAAAGAAGGACGCACCGTTTGCCATAACGCTCGTCATTACGAGCTTGGTATGCCTTATGCCCATCGCGCTGGGCTTTATCCTCTGGGACAAACTGCCGGAGATGATACCCCAGCAGTACGGCTGGGACGGGCAGGTCAACTGGTCCCTGCCCAAGCCCGCGGGTTTCCTCCTCTGCCCGGCGATACTGGTACTCGTCAATCTTGTGATTCAGTTCGCGCTCAAACTGGGCAAGAAGAAACAGAACAAGAAGGTTGTCTCTCTCGTCTCCTGGCTCATACCTGTCCTGTCGCTCGTGTTGAACGGACTGCTCTTGCTGAAAGCAACCGGGCTTGGAATCGACGTAGCCACTGTCGTCATCCTTGTGGTATCCCTGATGTTCATCATCATCGGCAATTACCTGCCCAAGACCGAGCCGAATGAGTTTGTCGGAATCAGGGCTCCCTGGATAAACGGCAATCCCGATGTCTGGGCAAAGACGAACAGGCTGGGTGGCATTCTAATGGTCATCACGGGTTTTGTGTGCCTCTCCAGCTGCTTCACGCCGATAGGCAGGTACGTGTTTGTCATCAGCGTCGTTGTCCTGATGCTCGTGACGTTCGTCTACTCCTTGGTTCTGGCGGCCCGGTACCGGTAAGCGGCGGGGGAGGGAGCGATTTAAAGTAGGCCGGCATCCTGTAGGGGAGGGCTGACGGCCTACAGGGTCGGGGCGGACCGTCAGTTTGCAGGAGGAGGACTGGGAGCCTGTTCCTGCAAATCACGAAAGGTACGCCATACAGGTTTGCATCTTTAAGCAGCTTCCTTCCGCTGCGCAGTCAGTTAGAATACTTGATAACGCTGGAATTACCCCTTACCCCTGTTCCTGAAAGAATTCGATTTCTTCCCCCAGTGCGCCCTTGCAGAAGGCCATCCGCGCATGCAACGCAGGAAAGGAGGGAATCACGATGTCATTCGGTTCGATGAACACCTCGTATCCGGCTTCACGAACCTTTGACACAATGCCGTCCACGTCGTCCGTAGAAAAGGCGATGTGGCGTATGGCCCCCTTGGTCTTGATGCCTGCCCCGTTGCAGAAAATCTCAAGCAGACCGCAGCTGGAGTCTATCATAATTCCTTCCGGCCACTCCCGCTTTACGGAAAAGCCGAGGACGTTCATGTAGAAATCCTTCGCCTTGTAAAACTCTTCTTGCGTTCCGCATTTCAGCGAGACGTGGTGTATGCCCGTTATCATCGTGTCCCTACCCGTTTATTCCGACTGGGTTCTTCCCACAATCTCTTCCAGCACCTGATGGCCCCGCTCGTGTTCCTCATAGAGGGGGCTGTGGGCAGACTCCTCAAAAAAGTACAATGCCTTGTCCGGGGCTTTGACAGCCTCATAGTACTGCTGCTGGAGCGACGCACAGCAGGTGTAGTCGTACCTGCCGGTTATGAAATAAACGGGGACTTCCAGAACAGGAACATCCTGCAGGGCATTGAATGCCGTCCGCGTGTCCCTAGAAGCCGGGCACTTGTTCGATTTGATTTTCCCCTTCCATATATTCACCCGCTCCGCCTGCGTGTACGCCCGGGTGCGGAGGCTCGGAAGGAAAATGCCGCGTATCACCGAGCGCATGTTCCGTGCTGTCCCGACACCAAGGTCGTGCATCGCCTTGTCGCGCAGGCCGGAGGCACAGTAATCGATGTATGCTTCCTCAGAGCCTCTGATGTCCCATTTCTGGAACTCGCGAAGCATCTTACCATTCCCGGATTTCTCATATTCGCCTTTCATGTAGTCGAATGCAATCTTTTCAGATTCCGCCTGATTGACAATCTGCGCCATCGCGATGTAGCAGACGTATCTTTCTGGATGCAGCTGCACCGTCTTGAGCGCGATGTAGGTTCCGAAGGAATGCCCCATGATGTATATTTTGTTTTTGCCGAACCTGCCTGCAAGGTAGTCCGTCATGCAAAGGGCATCGGCAATAAACCTGTCGCTTGTCATTTCGTCGGCGGAGATGCCGTCCCGGTAGGACAGGCCCGTCCCCCAGTAATCCCAGTAGCAGACGGTGAACAGGTCCGTGAGCGGCGACCGGTACATCGATTCCATCAGGTACTGCGGTATGCCCGGCCCGCCACCGCACACGAGCAGGACAGGATTACCGCTGTCCTTGGAAAGGATGATTGCGCCGAGGCTCCCGCCGTCAGCCTGTACCATTGTTTTCTCCGAAACGGCTTTTGCCCCTTCTATCTCCGGTAGCTTCCCGGAACTTGGCGGGAAAAAAAGGAAGACAGTTCCCGCAAGGAGCAGGACAAGTATCAGCAGAAGCAGCAGGCTCATCTTCCGTATACCCAGTCTCATCACTGCCCCCTGCACTCGCCGCTACGTCTGGAGCCTTGCACACCTTGAATCAACGCGAGCACCTCATCAAGGCGCGGCGGGTTCAGCGGGAGGGGGAAGCGGGAAATCGCAATCGCGGAGCACGCGCTGGCATAGCGGACCAGCTCCTCGTCGCTCAGCCCTCGCAAAAGTCCGTATACGCAGCCCGCCTTGAAGGTATCGCCCGCGCCCAAGGTGCTTTTGACCTGCACGGAGAAAGGCTGCATGTGGTGGATTTCCTCACCCTTTCGCGCATAGAGCATCTCGCCCCCGCCCTGGGTTATAATCGTAAGTCCGTCCGTCTCCTGCTGCATCAGCTTCATAATCTCTTCGGCGGACATACCCTTGTAGTGTTCGCCGGTACATTCTTTTGAGACGACATTGACCGCGGCATTTTTATGCAGGGGTGAGTCGTGCGGGCTGTCAATCGTCACGTAGGGTATCTTATGCTTCCGGCACAAGTCCGCGGCGAGCAGGCTTTCTTCCATAAAGAAGGGGTCAATCGCGCATACCTTGCAGCCAGCGATGTCATCTTCCTTGGGGACGTTCCACCAGCGTTTGCCGGACGCGAACAGGGTCTGGAACCTTCCCATCGGGGAGCGGACAAGGCCCGCGATGACGACGTAATCCATGACACCCGCATCGTCTTCCATGAAGTGCAGGGAAGACAAATCCACCTTCTTGCCCGCATAGAAAGCTTTGAGCATGGGGGCGACTTCCGTTCCAATCCAAGTTCCGTCCATCCGTACGGAAACGCCGAGCGAGTCCAGCACCGTCGCCGCCGTCCCTGTCTCTCCGCCGGGCAGGAAATACTGGTCCTTGATTTCTGCATACTCATCGGGCTTCAGAAAGCCGTCCCTCAGCAGGAAGGAATGTGTCCCGAGCACCTGCCCGAACAGATACACGTCTGCATTGTTGCTTTTCATACCATACGCTCCTATCCAACGAGTTTTGAGCCGGCTGTACAACCGGTTACTTTTGCATCGACATGCTTTTTAGATACGCGACGGACTTTTCCAGCGCGGCAATCGTCTTGGTTTCCAGCACGCAGCGTGCGTTCCGCTCTTCCGCCAGATTCAGCCGGGCTGCAAGGTCAATCTCGCCGTCGCCAAGTGCAAGGTGGTTCTTGGGCGGATTTTCTGTTCCGTCGTGGATGTGGAAGTGGCAGAGCCTGTCCGTATGCGCCATGATAAAAGGTACGTCTGTTTCCCCAACCGCCTTGGAATGCCCGATGTCCCAGGTCAAACCGAAGCAGGGGCTTTCGAGCAGGTATTCGATTGCCTTCTTCTCATAGTCCCTGAAGCCGTCTGTGTTCTCCACGACGACCCGCACGTCCGCGTCCCCAATCCACTCCTCGCATTTCTGGCGGAACGCTTTGAAAGAGGCCATGTAATTGTCGAAGTCGCGCTCATACATCTGCACTTTCCTGTCTGGCAGCGTGATGAAAATGCCGTGGTTCATGTGCATGTTCACCGTGAGCGGCTGGCTCTTGTCCCCGTATGTGTCCCGCAGGTAGACGAGCTTCTTCAAGACCGCAATCGTCCTTCTGACCGTCTCAAGGTATGCGTCCGTCACGAGCATATTGAAGTCCGCGATGTTGAGGTTCTCGTCCAAATGTATCGTGTAGTACAGCCCGTGCTTCTCCGCGGCCTGAATGAGACAGTCCGTCTCCTCAAGCCTGTCCGCCTGGTATTCGGGAAAGTTCATATTCAGCTCAAGAAAGCGGAGACCGAGCCGTGAGCACAGGGCAACGTTGTCCTCCAGCGTCTTGTTTTCGATAAGCGTCGGCATGCCGAATTGTATTTTGTTCATCATATATCGTTCCTCCCCGCTTCATCAGAGCTGACACTCAATCGTAATCATTTTCTGTGCGAATCCGTTGCGCTCATAAAAACGCAGGCCGTCTTTGTTCATCGGGAACACCTGCGTGCGGAAAAAATCCGCCCCCATCTCCCTGCCGTATTGCTTGGCGGCGTTCAGGAGCATCGTCCCTGTACCCTGGTCCCGGTATCGTTCCGTGACGAGCAAATCCTGCAGGTAGATATTGTCCTGGGCTTTGAGGCAGGAAATGGATTTTGCCTTGCAAAAAAGAACATGGGCAAAACCTATCAGCTCGCCGTCATCTTCCGCAACGAACATCCGCTGCGTGTCGCTGTTCCACAGGCCTTCCATCTGCCGGGTCCGCTCGCCAGCCTTGCTCAAAACGAAGTGCTCCGGCTGATAGAAAACGGCATCCTTTTCCAGCTCCGTGTACAGCGCCTCAAGCGCAGGAGCATCATCTTTTTTCGCCGTGCGAATGTATATCATCGAATTCAGCAGCTCCCCAGCTTTTTTTCCATCAGATAGAACAGGCCCTTGCGCCACTGGGCCTCGCCCGTCTTCCGGTAGCCCGCATGCTCATAGAGCCTGAGCGAGAAGGGGTTCTGGCTGAACACGTCAAGGCGGAGGCTTGTCGCACCAAGTCTTGCGGCCTCCTGTTCAATATGGGCGAGCGTCTGCCTGGCGATTCCCTGATTCTGGAAATCGGGATGGACGCAGAGGCGGTGAATCACGCGGTATCCGTCATTGCACTGCCAGACGGCCGTCTCGTAGCCTTCGTAGCATTCCGTGTTCAGCACGTAGATGACTGCAATCCGCATTCCGTTCCCGCAGTCCATTTCACCGACGAAGAGTGAGAAGAGTTGTATGTCACGTAGCAAATCATCACGGGCGGGGTAGACCTCATCCCACTGGGGAATTCCCTGCCGGTCCATCACTGCGATGGCGGACTTGACGAGGGCAACTATTTCATCCAGGTCGGACTCGGTCGCAAGCCGGTAATATATGTTCGATTCCATCGGTTTCCTCAATTTACCGTAAAGTCTTCTGTCTTTAAATCGCAGTAATACCTGCCGCTGTGCGCCGTGAACTTCAGCACGCAATAGTCAGGATCAGTCCTGCCCTGTTTATAGAACATCGTGTCACCCGGCCGCCATATTTCGTCCTTGATCTTTTGGTCGGTCAGCACTTCCATCCTGCCCTTGAGCATGACACCGACGTATTTTATCAGCCCCTTGTGATAAAAGTAAATGCTCGCGTTCGGGTTGGCCTGATACTGCTTTACCCGCATGGATGAGGTGTTCGTGGAAAAATAGAATTCCTTCAGGCCAATGCGCTTCCGGGGACGGAGCATCGCCTTGACATTCGGGAAGTTCTCGCTGTCTACGGAACACACGAAGCTGACTTTCTGCCTGTCGATGAACCGTTCTATTTTGTTCAGTTCCATAGCTTACCCCCGTTCCTTATTGAATGAACCTATCTCGATGAGGTTTCCGTCCGGATCCGCCACGTAGCAAGTGCGCTGGCCCCAGGGTTCCGTCGTCGGCGGAAGGACGGACTGAGCCCCCTTGTCGAGCGCGTTCTGGTATTCCTTGTCCACGTCGTCGTAGCAGGGAACGTCAAGGGCCAGTTCCATCGTGCCGTTGAAGCCCTCCGGATACTGGAAGCTGTGCGAGGTCATCTTCTCAAAGTCCCCGCGGGGAAAGAGGATTATCCGCATGCCGCCCAGGAACATCTCCACATTCGGCTGAACGCCGTCCCAGTCGCAGGTAAAATCGAACGCCTTTGTGTAGAATTCGACCGTCGCCTTGTTGTCGCGGGTAAAAAGCCCTACGGTGTTGAAACTGAATCTATCCGCCATATTACTGTCCTTTCAGGTTGTTCAATGCATCGGTGTTGTTCCCGATGATTGCGCCGACTTTTTCGCAGTGGCTCATGTCGTCGCACTCGCTGCAAATCTGAACGCCTTTGTCTTTGGTGCATTTGCGTATCGGGCAGAGAGACTCGCAGTAGGGCGTCTTTACCCCGGAAATCCGGCAGCCGACGCAATGAAGCATGTCAGGCGTAATCTCAATGCCGTTCATCTCTGACCATTCTTTCGCGACCTTGGCACGGAGCTCTTCGTCGTGGGTCACCGTCGCAAGGCGGGCATCGCACTGCTCGCAGTTCAGCCCGCAATAGGCGATGAAGAGTTTCTTGTAATCCTCTTTCGTCAGGCAGCTGGCGTGCACCGTCCGCTTCTCGTGCAGGAGGGGAACGTCCACGTCCTGTATCGTCCGCTGAAAGATGAAGCCGCACTTTTCCTGTACGCGGGCGGACTTCGTGTTGCCGTCATAGTAGCCGCACCAGACTTTCTTCATGCCGCAGTCTTCAAAGGCATGGCGGAGCATTTCCGTGACCGCCTCCGGTATGATACCCCGCCCCCAGAAGGGCTGCCCAACCCAGTAGCCTAGCTCGCACTCGTCGTCGCTTTCTGCCAAGTCGCTGTGGTCCTTCGGCTTGAGCTCCACCGCGCCGATTGCCCTGCCGTCTTCTTTCAGGCACACCGCGTAGGCTTCCGGTCCGTTCAGCACGTTCTTGATGACGTTCCTGCTTTCTTCCACGCTCTTGTGCGGCGGCCAGCCCGCAACTGGGCCGACGGCAGGATTGCCCGCATACTCGTACAGGCTTTCCGCGTCGTCCTCTTCCCAGGGCCGTAGCAGCAGCCGTTCCGTCTCAAATCGATTTTTCATTGTGCACCTCCCGCTTCTGTTCCGATTACCGCTCCGTCTCTGTTCCTCTTCAAAAGGCACAGCAGCGCAATTATCACGATGTACACGGCGGACAGTACTATATAGAAGAGAATATCAACCTGCAAAAAGCAGTAGAGGAAATTGAAGCAGAAATGAACCACAATTCCGTAGACAAGGTTGTCATGCTTTTCCATAAAAAAGTTCATGATGAAGCAGAGTCCGCTCATCACAATCACGTTTGCCAGTACGTACGGAATCATCTGCAGGCCCATAAAGTCCGAGTCAACGAACCAGAGGACCGTATGCCAGAAGGCCCAGATTACTCCCTGCATGACTGATGCGGCAAAAAAGCGGTACCGCGCGTTCAGGTAGGGGCGGACATAGCCGCGCCAGCCCGACTCTTCGCCCGTCGGCCCTGTGGTCACGGAAAACAGGAATGAGGCCCAGAAGGGGTATACCCCAAGGTTCCAGTAGGAGCCGAAAGCTTTTCCCTGAACCAGCGACAGAATCAGCACGGTGACTAGAGTCGCACAGAGCGTGATGAGGGCGGCAAGCAAAAGCGTCGCGATGCTGATTTTTCCGCCGAAAGCCTTTTTGTAAAAGTCCCGTATGCTGCGTGAGGAACTGGCCTTGCGGAAATACTTGAACCCCGCAAGCAGCACAATCGTCGGTGACCATGCGCATATATTTGAGAGAATCCGCATGACGACAGGCGGCGCATGGAAGACCATGCTCGCAGTCCCGCATAGTCCCAGCACCATCAGCCAGAACACCAGATACGCAGTAATCACGTAATTCCGCATTACCCGCTTTTCCATCCAATCACTCCTCTTAAAAGCAATGCTTTTTCACATTTGTGAAATCATGCCCGGTTGCGTATAACAACCCTTACTTCCTGACCAGCTCCGTAAAGACCGCATCACGGTCGAACGTGCCTTCTGCCAGCCCCGGCACTTCCTTGTATGCCTTGCAGACGGAAAGGCTTATCTCGGTGAACATCCTGCTCATCTCCTCGTCAGTGTAGGGGCAGTCATTGGTGACAATCAGCGTTGCGAAGCTGAACGCCACCAGCCAGAGGTCACGGAAATACTTGTCCGCCGTCTTGCCGTCCATGTTGTAAATGCGCATGAGAGAGTCCCGCACCAAATCCTGCGAGAAGGCGAGCGCGGCCATTGCCCCGCCGTCTGCCCCCTTCGGCTTGCTCAGGAAGAGAAGCTTGTACAGCTCGGGCTCCTCCTTTGCGAAGCGGACGTACTGCATCCCTACGCCGAGGAAGGGAACCGGCCCCACCAGCCCTCCCTCCACGTACTGTTTGTAGCTTCCTTTGGCGACCTCGTAGACCGCCGCCTTCAGCTGCTCCATGGAGTCGAACCAGGTAAAGATGGGACGGGACGACACCCCCAGCTCCGCGCCGAGCTCACGCGCGGTCAGCCCGTCGATTCCCTTTTTCCGGGTAATCCTGACGGCGGCCTGTACGATTTCTTCCTTGCTGAACTTGGTTCGTGGCGGCATAACGGCTCTCCCCCCCTGCAATGCGGGTTATGCAACAGATGTTACATAACAGACTATAATGCCTTTCAAAATTCATGTCAACATGGAAATCGCAATCTCCGTTCAAAAACGGCAGAAGGAACGAGAGGAGATGTTTTCTTGATAAGACGAACAGTGGCTGTACGAGCTTGCAGTCTCAGAGGGGCAGACTGGCAGTCCGCAAGGTGGCGATGGTGTCGGAAAGCTCATACGCCGTGCCGGCCTTCTTGATTTCCTTGTCCATGGTAATAAGAAAATCCTCAATCTTTATCTGCGGGATGTCACGGCTGAAGTCTGTCCTGCCGGTTACAAGCTCCGCACGGAAGACGACTCTGCCGAATTTCTTTCCAATCATCTTCATGAATTCCTCGAACTTCCCGCTCCAAAGCCATCCTACTGCATCTTCGCCGGAATACACAGTCTCGAAAAGATAGGTCTCCTTCTTCTGCTTGTCAAAAATCAGGACGGGGACATCGTGCTCTCTGATTTCTTCTTCCGAAGCATCTCTGGGCATTTTGTCGAACCATGATGTGTTGGGAAGCTTTGCAACGTACCACCTGCCTGAATTATCGCAGGAATCTTCCTTGCAGACCATGGGGTTGCCACGCAGTATTGTGGCAACTTCATGCAGGATTATATTCTCAAGAATCCTCTTTTCTTCCATACTGGTAAAGGGAAGCCATTTTGGGTCAGCAAGAAGCATCTCAAGTGTATGCCTCACGCCTGCAAGGGTCAAGCCCGGATTTGTCATTGTGCCGGCGGTGCTTTCTTTTTCTTTCTCAGCAGCTGTCTTGTAAACAGGAATCTCGGCTAGTATTCCTATACAATATAAATCAGAGTACAAATAGTCCTTTGCTGAATTGCGTGTATCTTCGGAGATACTGATATCAGGAATGAATCCTGATAGGGCCTTCATTCTTCGCCCCGTATCCTCGACATAAAAGTCTGAGACTTGTGAGGAAACTGCTTCATGTTCTGGTACAAGCCTTCTATTGATTTTGGAAGATGTTAGAAAGCTCCGCATGAATTGCATGATACAATTCTGCCCGGATTCGCATATCATCCTCCATACGTCTCGTGAAAATCCTTCGTTGTTATCATAGTACCATGCTAACGGAGCTTCCCACATACATAGGTCATCGCATAAATCGGAGGAGCGAATCATATTTGCAATCACGTGCTGATCAACGTAACTTTTTGCACTGCCTGTGTCGGCAAAATCAATTTCAGTAAGTGTCCCGCCTGATTTACAGTATTCGCGTATGTCCGTGCATCCTGTCAATCTTGAATACTCGTGGAAAGGAATGTATGTCGTGTTGATGAGCATCATCTTTTCCCTCGGATACTTTTCGCTGCCATCTGGATCATCAAACCTGCTATATCCGTATGTTAGACAAAAAACAAACGAATTCGTTCCTGAGACGACAATCCGTGCCCCTTTTGTGACAAAATGAGAAAGGATAATTGGTTCGAACTGGAATTCTTCGGCATAGCTAATCTCGTCGATGAAAAAAATCCTGTATCCGTCTTTGATAGACTCATAGATATAGTACGTCACATTCTCCGAATCGAATCCTGGCTCATATAAAGAGTCGGTGTCGGTTCCCTCCTTGCAGGTAATGAACAAGGCCTTTTCTTTTAGTGGGGATGGCAGGTCGTTTGCAACTTGCCGCATGAGCGTGGTGTTTCCTGAGCCCGGAAGCCCGTTGAGGACGCAGATACGGTTTTCTTTTCCTTCGGAGGTGACATATTTGAATACTTTGGAATAGCAGTCACGCGTCTCAGACGGAAGATTCGCAAAACCACCGAGGACTTCCTCAACGCTAAAAGCTTTCATGTCCATATACGCCTCCTGCAAATCATGCCCCACCGAAAACTTTCTAAGTATATCATACGGAGTATATGTTTGCATTCAAGTACGGATTGAATTTTTGTTGGTGGGAATTAGAGAGTAAACGTGTATTGCGGATGCAAGTCCCGCCCCTGCGGTATAAAGTGTCATCTGTGGACGGACCCCCCACAATCAGTCATCGGATAGACCCGAAGCCGGCATAGTCCGTACTATTTCTGCTCTTGATGACAGTACAATTATACCACTGAAACGAGAATTGTGCAACCCGATGGGTGTATGATTCAGATGAAAACTTCTCCATTTTCCAGTGTCCCTGATATATCTTCGTAGGGGACGGAATAGATCAGCTCAACCGTTGCCGGCAGAAGTTTCTTTACTTCCGTTGCAAAAGATAATCCTCGCTGGTGAAAACGTTTCCAGTCAAACACATGGAGCAGTTCCTCTGGCGTGAGTTCTCCGCTTTCACAGGGGGCAAGACAGTTCCACATATATTCGTTGAGCCAGTCCTGTAAGCCGGGAATGTTCAGGTCAATTGTGGGACCGTCCTCGGACAGAGAAATGTTTTCTGCACCCCCGCAGCAGGTCCCGTCCTCCCACCAGAACAGGGAAAACGAGTCTTCGGGTCTCATCGTGATTGTTGTCTTGAGGTGTTGTTTCGTACGTTCAATTTCTTCCGATGCCATGCGGCGTATGGCCGCAATGGTCTTCTCATACTCTTTTCTATCGAAATAATAGCTTTGAGGATTCTGGGGACTCCTGAAATCATAAACGGTCCACGAAATGACTTTTTCGGAAACTGGCCGTTCCTCTGCTACAAGGGAATTGCATTCCCAGCAGCCACAGTCGCAATGGGCGAGGATTGTGAGTTTTTGCTGTCGTGCCTCGTCATCAAGAATATCATGGCTGTCGGCGGGATTGTACTCACCGGAATCAATTTTTCTCCCGTCAACAAGGAAAAAAAACGCAAGGTATTTTCCTAATCCATCTCCCTGTTCCAGATCAACACGTTCAGTTACAAATGATAGCGTATTCACAATAAGAATCCTCTATAACTTTCCGATTATAGCATGCGATGTTCTTACTGTCATTCAAGTACAGGTTGAATGACACGCTCTGATTTTTTTGCTATCATTTCCATAATCCCAGGGTCGTTTCGGACATACAGTTCGGGGGCTGCCGTTATGGCTGATACATCGATCGTCCTGGGTACCTTTCTTATCTCGTATGGATCTCCACATCTCGTATGAACCTCCACAAAAGTTATTGCCGTGCATCTGTTGGGTGTCGGTTTGTGCAGGGCGTAAAAAAACTCCTCCCTTCGTGCAGAAGGAAGGAGGACAAAGCGCATTGCTCGCTTGCACGGGATCAATTCCTTGTATGTCTGCTGTCTGCGCTTTTAAAAACAAAGTACGCCGCGGGAGGTATGCTCCTTTTATCCCGCTAAAAAAAATGGTGCATTTTTCCTTTTGCTGTACGTACTTTTACTATTCTTACGCTACCTTATCGAATTCCGCATAAGGCGCAAGAATTTTCAGCATGAACTCATACGGTGTTACCACCTTCAAGTCCCCGCTTACGACATCTGAAAAGATGTTCGCCGAAGCACCGCTCACGAGCTTTACCCCTTTCTCGTTCATCGTGACGGGAAGGTGGACGTCGCGGGCGGCAACGTTCCAGAACACGATTTCCGGCAGGTCATAGCCGGCTTCCGCGAACTTCTGTCTGTAGGACTCGACGCTGCTGCAGCCGTCATCGCAGCGGTCAAATTCCATGTCGGAGATAATCAGCACGCGCTCAATCATCTCCTCCTTCGGAACGTTTCCGCTCTTTGCGACGTCAAGGATGAGCTGGTACACCTTGCCTATGTCGGTATTCGAGCAGTCGTCATAGTGGTAGATGAAGTCCAGCTTCCTTTTCAGCGTGTCAGCCGTGTCGGGAATCTGAATCAGCTCCGGATGTTCGCTGAACGTGATGAAGCTGTTCCGGTATGCACCGGCAAGCTGCTCGCTGAAGAACAAAGCCAGGGACGTAGCCACGCTGATTGGAGATGGCTCTCCGCCACGGTACATTGACCCCGAGCCGTCCCGGACGACTATCGTCCGGCCTTTCACCGTGTCGCGCCTCAGAGATTTCCAGCTTGCCTCCAGCGCACACTCTTCCTCTTCGCCGAGATTATCATTTATCTCATAGCAATTGTTGACCAGATACGGATTGACAATCTGATACGGATACAGCGTCTTTACATTGAGCTTTACCGTCTCCTTCTCAGGATGTTCAGCCCCGTCCGCTGCTAAGGATGCCTGCTCTATAACCTTTTTCAGGAAGCCGGAATAGCGCTCCTTGTCATTCCTGATGAAGGCCTTCTTGTAGCGGAACATCGCCTGGCTCGGCTGCCTGGAGTAGTCAAAGCTGTAGTCCTTGCGGCGCAGGTAGTCTTCGATAATGTGAATTTCCTTCCTGAGTGCTGAGCACAGCCTGCGGTATTCTGCGGCGTTCATTCCAAGGGCACCCATGAGGATTTTCGCCGCACGGGCAGTTTCCTTCGAGGATGCGTTGATGGACGGGAGCCACTTTCCCAGAAGGCTCACCCCTTCCGGCGCAGCGGCTTCCTGAGCGGCTTCTCCCGCTTTGTCAGCGTCCGCCGCATTCAGGCTCATGCGGTCTTTTTCAAGCTGTGCCTTGATTACGGCAACGGCATCATCCTTCGCCCGTGTAGCGAGCAGGCACAGGAGGTCGTCCCAGCGTCCATATTTGGGAACAGCATACAGGATTTTTCGCACGGTTTCCGGATAGAATTCCGCAAGATGGCAGAGCAGATGCCTGAACAGGTCCCGCTCGCCAAGCCCGCCCCGGATATCCCTCATATAGAAGAGAATCTTCACGGCAAGAGCGGGCTCCTCACCATAGGCACGCACGAACAGTTTTTCCGCATCACCGGGATTGTTCCGCATGCCGCCGCAGAGGCTGAAAAAATCAAGACAGGCCGAACCTGACGTGCGGAACGCAGGATCGCCGTTCTCGGTATACGTCTTGTTCAAGAGCTTCGAGATTTCATTCAACGCATTCATTGCTTCCTCCTGCAGAAAACAAGGCACATCGGGAGTTTACCCGTGGTCCAATTCCATAGATTGCTGCCTGTGCCTTTAGAAAAACAAGGCGCATCGTTTTGCCGTTGCTCTACCAATTGAGCTACAGTCCTTTCGGACTGACGGGAATCGAACCCGCGACACACGAGATTTGCTGTCCGCGCCTTTATTCTGATTCGAGTATATCATACGGCGGACAGTATGTCATGCAAGTAGTAATTGAATTTGTGCGGATATGAAATGGGGCCGCCGTGTTCCGCTTGGTTCACGGCAGCCCCGGGGAAATCAGACGGAGCTTACGGATACCCGGTCGCTCACTGCCTCTACGATTGTCTTACGGTCCTTGTCCTTGCTCAGGTACGAGGTCCGCAGGACTATCCTGTAGGAATCAGCTGTGAGCGTCTCCGGCACAAAGACGTTCAGCTCCGTGGGCTTGTTTCGGAACAGTGCCCCGTCGCCGACTTTTGTCCACTTGCTCTCATCCATTATCAGGTTTCCGTCTGAATCGACGGGGGCAAAGAAGATGCCTCCTTTTTCCCCGCCGATTTTCAGCCTGCCGCCCTGTATGCGGCAGGGGTTCCCCGGCGAAAGGATGCCGTCCGTCCTTCCTGTCGCCAGGTCGGTGATGACGGTAATCTCCGGGCTTCCGTCGGCGAACACAACCTTGTCAACGCTCAGCGAGGCGATTGCCTTGTTCGAGAGCGCGGACGGCGAGAACTTGATGTAGAAGTTTCCGTTTTCCGAAATGTCGCTCTTGCCCCTGGCGTTGCACTTCATGGCGATGTACAGCGTGCCAAGGTCAAGCACGTTCACGGCTTTTCCCTGTTCCAGCATCTTGAGGATTTTCTTCTGGATGAGGATAGCCGCAAACTGGAGCATAAAGGGATCCATTCCCTTGTTGTCCTCCGCGACCTCGGAAAGGATGTTCTTGAATGTCGCGGTATTACGGCTCACTGTCGCGTAATACGTGCCGTCCTTGGTGAAGTTGTTCTCGTGCAAGGTCACGCTCAGAATCGACGAGCTGTTCTGCAGCGTTGAAATATCTTCAAATTTACTCATGGTTCATTCCTTCTGCTTTTTTGCGGGGGCAGCACCCGGTAGAGATTTGGAATCCCGTACGGAATTCCCCAAAAAAAAGTTTTGTACGTGCGGATTTTTCCCTTGCAAAAAAACACGGAAGGCAGTAAAATGAACAAAGTGCTTTGGTGCTGGTTCATCCGGTGCCTGTGTTTGAGGGCTTAGGGCTATTGCAAGTAGCCTTAGGCCTTTTT
>JAILON010000087.1 GCA_024690865.1 Treponema sp.
GTGAGCTGGCATTTAGTCACAGAAGGGGCTGGACTTCCGTCACAGTCGGTGCCGCAGTTCCGTCACAGTCGGTGCCGCAGTTCCGTCACAGTCGATGCCGCAGTTCCGTCACAGTCGATGCCGCAGTTCCGTCACAGTCGATGCCGCAGTTCCGTCACGTTCGATGCCGCAGTTCCGTCACGGTCGATGCCGCAGTTCCGTCACGGTCGATGCCGCAGTTCCGTCACGCCCCTGACACAGTTCCGTCACGTCCCTGACACAGTTCCGTCACGTCCGTGACACAGTTCCGTCACGGCCTATGCCGCAGTTCTGTCACGTCCGTGACACAGTTCCGTCACGCCCCTGACACAGTTCCGTCACGGACGGTACTGGCGCGGACGTAAGCTTGTTTCAAAGTGGCCACGGCAACAATGTCGCGGGGGCTTCTTGAAGCTGACCCCTCGTTACAAAACGGCCACCGCCTGACGGGGCAACAATGTCGCGGGGGCTTTTTGAAGCTGACCCCTCGTTACAAAACGGCCACCGCCTGACGGGGCAACAATGTCGCGGGGGCTTCTTGAAGCTGACCCCTTGTTACAAAACGGCCACCGCCTGACGGGGTAACAAAGTCGCGGGGGGCTTGAAGCTGCCTCAGCTCTAAAAAACGGCCACCGCCTGACGGGGTGACAAAGTTGCCACTGCTTCTTGAAGCTGCCTCCCTTCTTTCACGGCGCACGGCTTTCCCGCCACACCCACAAACACTGTCAAGCCGGCATAAAATTGGTGTTATGGTCTCCAGTTATAACACGTAATTTATTGTAAAAAAGGCAGATTGGGATTACCCTTATGCTATGAAAAGCAAGATTCTTGTCATAGAAGATGTAAAGGAAATGTCCGACTTGATTTCCATGTATATGGAGAATGCGGGCTATGAAGCCCTGCCCTGTGAAACGGCGGAGATTGCCTTGGAAAAACTGGAAGGTGGATACATCCCGGATCTTGTTCTTCTGGATCTGAACCTGCCGGGCATGAGTGGCCTTGAATTCCTTAAGCAGTTCAGGGAAAAATACAAGGCGACTATTCCCGTCATCATCGTTTCCGCCCGGGATGCTGATGAGGATATAATCGCGGGACTTGGCTTTGGGGCCGACGACTTCGTTCCCAAGCCCTTCAGTCCCAAAGTGCTGGTTGCCCGGGTCCAGGCCAAGATGGCCCGTCAGGCAGCCACAGAGGCTTCTGTTGAGGAGACGCTGAGCTTTGGCCCCTATACAATGTATTGCAACAGCTGCGTATTGAAGCGCGGACCAGAGAAGATTCCCCTGTCTGCCAAGGAATACGAGGTCTTGGAATACTTGGTGCGCAATGCTGGAACTCCCCTCAGTCCAGAGGTGATCTATAATGCGGTCTGGAAAAACCAGTATGGCGACTACACCGCCGTGGCTGTGTACGTGCAGCGGCTCCGTAAGAAGATAGAGGATGATCCGTCCCAACCGAAATACATCACGACGATATTTGGGATGGGATATAAGTTTGCGAGAAACAATGCCTAGGCAGGGCCTTTTGGAGGCGTTGGGACAGCTATGAAGATACGTACCCAGCTGCAGCTGTTGATCCTGTTCATGGTTCTTGTTCCCCTCCTGTGTGCCCTTTCCTTTCCCGTCTACCAGTTCATCACATCCCCGCAGCGTTACCTTATGGCCGGATACAAGGAGATCCGAAAGCTGGAGGGCTTGGACATATCTACCGATGACTTGGACCTGCTTGGTGTACAGCTGAAGAAGATACCTTCGAACATCGAGACGATGGTCTACTACAATTCCACCGTCCTCATCTCCTCCATTCCTGATATAAAGGCTGGAACCGTTATGACCCCTATGGATCTGTTTGACTTCCTGAGGCTGTCGAGCGGAAGCTACAATTACCAGCTGCAGTCGTTGGGCATGAGGCCCACCCGTCGGCTCGAGGAATCGGTGCTGAATCCTCTGAGCATCCTCATAATCTGTCGGGCCAAGATGCCGAAGCCCCGGATGGATAAGGACGTGAGGAAATGGGGCGGACGGTTCCTGATTTTTCCGGCCATGGTGGCCTTCGTAATCTTTGAGATAGTCTGCGCTATATTCCTTATAAACCTCTCAAAAACGATTTCCGATTCCATCACGATATTGGAGGAGACGACGCAGAAGATTGCGCTGGGGGCTTTGGACACCAAGATTGCGCCCCCCAAGGGGAGGAACGCCAACGAGATAACATCCCTGGCCGAGAGTCTTGAAAAAATGAGGGTTTCTCTCCAGGATTGGCAGGACAGGAGGACCAAGTTCATCATGGGCATAAGCCACGACTTGCGTACGCCTGTTGCCCTCATAAAGGGCTACACCGAAGCGATCACCGACGGGGTTGTGACGGATATCGACAAGGTGAAAGGGTCCCTTTCCATCATACATACCAAGGCTGACCAGCTGGAAGGGATGATAAACGACCTCATCAATTACGTGAAGCTCAACAATACCGACTGGCTGCAGACCCTTGAGTTTGTGGAGCTTAAGCCCATCCTTGTAGAATTTACGGGGACTGCGGCCGCTACTGCGGAAGCATATAAACGCAACATACGGGTTCGGATAGAGCTGCAGCCTGAGACCCAGGTGAAGATGGACAAGAATTTGTTCAACCGGGCCTTGGAGAACATCTATTCCAATGCGCTGCGCTATACGAGGGATGGCGACAGCATTGCTGTCGAAGCTGTGGAAACGGAAAAGGCGATTTCCATAAAGATTTCCGACACGGGGATAGGAATAGGCGAAAAGGATCTAAAGCGCATCTGGGACATCTTCTACCGGGGGACGAATTCTCGGCGCGAGGGCGGGATGGGGATAGGCCTCTCGGTTGTGAGGACCATAATAGACACGCATGGCTGGAATATAGACGTACAGTCAACCCTTGGCGAGGGTACGGCCTTTACCATAACAATTCCTAAGAACACCGAGCCTGTTCCAAAAGTCGGCCGCTTTTGAAACAGGCCGCAAGAAGCTCATTTCATGTATCTGACGCAGGGAGATTTCTATGGAAATCATGAAGGTTTTGGAAGGAACGAGGGAAAAGGAGCTTATAGATTCCCTTGGCGAGATATACGCCGACATAGAGTCCCGCCAGGAGGCATGGAAGTCGGCATCGTCGTTTTCCTGTCTGGAGGGGTGCGGGGACTGCTGCAGGCACTTTGAACCGGACCTGCTGGAATCCGAGGCCTTGTACCTTGCGGCATGGATTATTGAGAATGACTTCCCCTTGGCGAAAGAACTTATGGAGGGAAGCCATGTTTCCCTTAACAATGAGGATGGCTGCATCCTGTTCAATCCTGATTCCCCTTACCACTGCACGGTGTATGGAGGCCGTTGCCTCATCTGTCGTCTGTTCGGCTATTCCGGGGAGTTTGGCAAAGAAGGAAAAAGACGGTGGCGGCCCTGTAGGTTCTATCCCGAGGACAAGTTGAGCCCCTTTGTGCATCGTACGTATGGGGAGGAGGAGCTGGCGGGGCTTTCTTCTGTTCCTGTTCCGGTGATGTCTGATTTCATGGAAAGAGGATTGTCCTTGACACCCGACTCATCAGGGCATACTGAATCCCTCAGGGAAGCTTTGGTCAAGGCTTTGAAAAGGCTTATGTTTATAGCCTCTATAAAAGGTTTCGGCGGGGACAATGACAACGGGGGCGGGAACGATAGTCCTGCGCCCCTCAGTGCATAAGCTGCTAGCGGATGGTGATCTGGGATGCCGTCTTACCGTCTACGGTGTAGCATCTCTGGGGGTTTGTAATGTCCACCAGCATGTTCATTCCGGTGAAATAGGCGTACTGGTAGGTTCCCGGTGGCAGACTGAGTTCAAACTGGTACAGGCCGGGCTGGACTTCCTTCATCTCGTATATCCAGCTGTCCCAGTTGGTGAAGCTTCCGCCAAGACGAATCTGCTTTCCAGACTCTCCCTGGTAGACGAACCGTACGATTCCGTCCTTCAGCTGCTCGGTGGCCGGTGGAATTTCCCGTGTCGCATCGTATATTGAAAGGAGCAGTCCGGTAGACCTGTCGAAGCCCTTGCTTTCGTTTGTCGGATCCAAGGTCCACAGTCCGTCTATGACGATGCGGTACTTTATCTTCTGCATATCCTTGGTAAGCTTGAGCGCATAGAAGAAGAGGGAATCCTTTACCTCCCCGCTTTCATTGTAGCTGTTGTGCTTCTGGTAGGGGTGTATTGTCTTGAAGTTTTCAAAGTCAAAGGCTATCCCGACGAAGCGGGCATCCTTTTCGGCGGTGAATACGATGTAGCCGTCCTTCATATAGGGGGCCTTGACTTTTGTTATGCTGGTCACGAGGTTTGCGTAATCGGCTTCCTCTTCCGTAAGGCCTCCAGTAACTTCCGCTGCGAACGAATGGAATGAAACCAGCGAAAGGAGAAGGGCAATGGCTAAAGAACGGATGATATTCCTATCCATACACATATTATCGGCCTCCCTATTTCTTACTTTATTACAAATTGTCGCCTGTTGCAATGGAAATTTCTTATAGTGGCCTTTTTTTATTCCGATATTGAGCTTGAAAGATTGTTAATTTGCGGAGTATAATGATAAGGCTATGCCAGGATTAAATCAGCTAAAACAGTTTAACTCGGATATATTGAACTTGGGCGACGAGGTTAAAATTCGTTCCGCCAGGGGAGAAAAGCCTGTTACGGTCAAGATTCCCAAGAAGATTACCGTGGCCGACGACTCCGCAGATTTTGCCAACGGAATGCCGTTCGTCTCTGAGGAGGAATTCCAGCAGGCGGAAGCCGCCGCCGCGGAAAGGGAACGGGAGAAATACAACGTCGAGGGCCTGTTTGATGACGGTTCGAGCGCCAAAAAGGAGTCCGCGTCTGCGGAATCTGCCGCTCCGGCCATGCCCGACGTGTCCGACATTCTTAATCCTGGTTCCGATTTGGACATTCAAGCGGACGATTTGAGCGACTTCGAAGATCCCGTTGAAGAAGAGGAAGAGGAGGAGGAAGAAAAAGTCACCCCCATAGAGGATATGGATTTGGACTCGCTCCTTTCATTCAGCGGTGATGGCACCGTTTCTCTTGATGAGGATGAAGAAGAGGATGAGGAGGAGCAGCAGCAGGAGTCCGAAGCTCAGGCTTCTGCCGATTCTTCCAGTGAAAGTGAAGACGACTTTGACCTTGCCAGTTTTGCATCCGCCTTTGACGCTACGCCGGCTGCCCCTGAAGCGGAGCCTCCTGCCGCGAAAGGAGAGGCTCCCGTACCTGAAGCGGAGCCACCCGCTCCGGAAGCCTTTGACTCTCCTTCCTTCATTGAGGCTGCAGCTCCTCTCGAAACTGTTGAGTCTGCCTCCGATGATGCCGTTGAATCTGCCGATGCGATGGATATTATGGAAGATTCTGCTTCGGCTCCCGAGGGAGGGGAGGCGGAATCCTTTGATATGGACGGTGCAAATTCTGACTTCGCTGCTCCTGCTGAAGAGCTGGACCTTTCCCAAGATCTGCCAGATGATCTCAAGGAGGAGCCCGACCCAGGGGCATTGGCTGCTTACGAGGAGCGGAAGCAGCAGGAGTCGGAGCCCGAGGCCCTGGATGAGTCTGCCGAGGAGCAGACCTTCGATGTCGGTGATTTGGACAATCCAGACTTCTCGGACCAGACTGCTGTCGCGGAGCCTCAGCCGGAGGAAGGCGTACCGTCTGCATTGGACGAAAGCCTTTTCAGCGACGACGTTCCCGCGCAGGATGAAAGCGTTGCCTCTGACGAAACGGAGCTTCCTGTTGCCGACATTCCGTCTGATGGAGAGGCGCTTTCTGACCTTGGGGACCTTGCAGATATGGATGGTACGGGAGATGTGCCTGGCAGGGATGCCACCGGTATGGACGACATGCAGCTTCCCGACATGGACAGTGCTGCCACCGGTATGGACGACATGCAGCTTCCCGACATGGACAGCGCTGCCACCGGTGTGGACGACATGCAGCTTCCCGACATGGACAGCGCTGCCACCGGTGTGGACGATATGCAGCTTCCCGACATGGACAGTGCTTCCGCCGGGGAGGACCCCCTGGAGATGGAAGGTTCGGCTCCCTTGGGAGAGTCCCTTGACGAGCCGGAAGACGGCGTGGAGTCGTTTGACACGTCCGGGATGGATGGGGTGGACTTTGACGCGCCCGTTGACACGGGTGGAGACTTTGAGCTTGGCAACATAACGGCCCAGGAAGGAAACGAGGAGTTTTCCATTCCGGGATTCTCAGACACCGTCACGGCGAACCTCAACAAGAAAGCTCCTGAACCGGAGGTTTCCACGGAGGACGGCGAAGGCTCGTCGGCTGCTCCGACAAAACCCAAGAATACTTTCACTGATGCGGAGTACAAGCAGTTCCTGGCAAACCTCGAGCATTATCCGCTGAACATACGTCTGGCAGTTGAGCTTTTTGCAACGAAGAGCGATTTTACCGATGATGCCCAGTTCGAGATATTCGAAGAGGTATTGAAAAAGGTTCCTGCCAAGAAGCTTGCTTCCGACCTTGAGAAGCTGCTTTCGGATGAAGACCTCCAGCAGCTGGGTATCCAGTCCCTCAGCGTTCCAAAGGATTTCGAACGCCGCAGCAACGAGGAGTGGGAGGCCTACAAGCGGACTCCCCAGTACCAGCTCAAGAACAGGATCCTGCCACTGGCCATTATCAGCACGGCTGCCGCCATCCTGCTTTTCTGTATCTGGATTCTGAGCGACAACTTTGTCTACAAGCCCCTTATGGCCCGGCACTTCTACAAGCAGGGCTATGAGCTTATACAGGAGAACATGTATCCCCAGTCGGAAGACAAGTTCAACCGCGCGTTGGTGTTCAGGTCGGTTAAGGATTGGTTCTACAAGTATGCGGCGTCCTACCGGGAGCACAAGCAGTACGACCGTGCCGAAAACATGTACCGGCAGATTTTGAAGCGCTTCAAGCAGGATAAGCCTGCCGGCCTTGCCCTTGCGGATATGCTTGCCAACGACATGTTCAACTATCCTGAAGCGGAGAAGGTCCTTAAGCGCGAAGTCCTGGACTATTTCGTCAACGATTACGACGGCATTATGCAGCTGGGCGACACATACCTTTCGTGGGCCGACGATGATCCATCGAAGTTTGACGATGCGAAGGAACAGTATGACCTGCTGTACGAATTGTACGGGGGCGAGAAAAAGCTGAGTCCCAAGATTCTCTCCAGGCAGATGCGTTACTACGTCAGGACGGACAACCTGCCGCAGGTGCTCCAGTACAAGGAGGGCTTCTTCCCCGACAACAAGAACCTGGATCCCGAGGATTTGGTGGAAGTCTCCGGCTACCTTCTTGACAAGCGCTATGGCGACCTTCCTCCGTCGCAGGAGTATCTGCGGAGCCACATAGAGGGCCTGAGGGGCCTGTTGGAGGCCGCGGTCAAGTCCAATCCGAAGAGTGCGACCGCCCTCTACAACCTGGGCCGCTACTTCGTCAGGGCCGACAACGCCAAGCGCGGCAAGCTGTGCTTCGATGAGGCGATAGACCTGTTCAATTCCATGCGTCCCAGGAGTGCCCGCGATACCTACAGGCTCATAGACACCTATAGGCTGCTGGGTGAGGAATATGTGGCGGAAGAAAAGTACATCGATGCCGAGATCCAGTACGTAAAGGGCAAGGAGATCTTTGAACGGGAAAATGCCTCCAACAAGGACTTTAGGGGAATAGAGAACGTGGGCAAACTGTATGCGGACCTTGCCGACATCAATTATTTTACATCGGGAAATATGGATGTCGCATTGGACAACTACGTCAAGTCCATAAACTGCGATAACGACACCCCGACTATCCGCTACAGGATAGGCTATATACAGTATACGAACAGGAACTATCCTGAGGCCCTTATGTCGTTCCGCCTCAGCTCGGAAGGTGATCCGGACGACACCCATTCCCTGCTGGCACTGGCCAACACGCTGAGCCTCCGTGATGACAACTATGCGGCGCAGGGTTATTACGAGAAGCTCCTGCGCATCTTGGACGCCCAGAGGCAGGTGTACGGCATCATGCTGCCGCAGGTGAGGGAAGATCACGGCGACATAGTGGATACCTATATGAAGGCTTCCAACAACCTAGGCGTGACCCTTTCCCGCATTGCGGAGATGACGGGCAACAGCAGGTATAATGCGCAGGCAATCGTAAGCCTCCAGGACAGCCTCAGGGCCTGGGATGCCTTGTCCAGGAACCAGGAGACGATGGTGCGCTTGGGCGGGTCAAACCTTGCGGAACAGAACATCAAATATATCACTGAACCGAAGGTCAAATACAGCCCGGAGATCTATACCGATATACCGATGGTAAAGAGTGATGAAAAGGGGCTGTAGGTGCCGACCCATTCTTGCCAGATAGATTCGGGAGTTCTAAGGCGCCAGCACATAAACGCTATATGGAAGGAAATCTTTAGGAAATCCATCCATATATGCGGTGCGGCCCTTCCTTTCTTCATGGACCGCTTTTACTGGATTGTAATAGCGGCTCTTTTCCTGTCCATCCTCTTGTATTCTGCCTCGGAATTTGCCCGCCTTTCAGGCCATGAGATACCGCTCGTCTCCTCCATCACTGCCGTTGCGGCCCGCAAGCGCGATGAGAACCGTTTTGTCTTTGGTCCCGTTACGCTTGCTTCGGGAATCCTGCTTGCGGCCCTCCTGTGGGACAGGCTTCCTGCGGCGATAGGAATCTACGCCCTTGCATTTGGAGACGGCTTGGCCAGTTTGGCCGGAAAGCTGTTTGGACGGATGCAGCTGCCTTTGACCCAGGGCAAGACGTCGGCCGGCAGCCTTACCTGCTTCCTTGCCATATTCATTGCCAGCTATCTTGCTTCCAGGGAAAGCGGACTGGCCCTCGTTGTCGCCGCGGTGGGAATGTTCATCGAGCTGCTTCCCCTGAAGGACTATGACAACGTGGTCATTCCAATCGTAATCGGAGGAATTTCCCAGCTCTATCTGAACCTGTACGCCTGAATTTGGGGGCCTGAGCTTGGATGTGCGGCGGTTTCAAGGCGCGCGCACTCGCACCTTCGTCGCAACGGAACTGTGAAACAAGTTCACGCGTCTAAAAATGGATTGCTGCAGGACGGTGCTGGTGAAGGCCACTCGTCCCCGCGGCCATTCGGGGCTTGTCATCGCCAGTTGTAGATTTGGTGTATGGAGTGCAGGTAGTACAGCGTCCCAATGAACAGGGCCGTCGCCCCGACTGCCAGCAGGATGTAGTTGTCGCTGTTGCAGAGGATAAAATAGCCGCTGATGCTCATCAAGAATCCTATGCCTTCATGTATGGTTTCGGTCGAATAGTTTATTGCAACTTTGCAGACTATGGCGACCAGCGTCGAGCAGACCAGCAGTACCCTCGTCATGTGGAATGTATCCTGCAGCCCCCAGTGGTAGATGAATGTTGAACTGAATCCTTTCGTGTCCAATGGGAGGAGGATCCCCATGAAGATGGAGGCCAGCAGCATTATCAAGAAGTTCCGTTCCATAAACTGCCTGGACTCCGTGTCGCTGAACAGCTCCGCACAAAGGAAGGCGAGGGGGGCCAGCAGCCTCGCCGCAATGACTATGCGCGAGATTATGGCGACGGATGATGGGGACGATTGGACCAAGGACGTCAGTGGAATCAACAGCCGTGAACTTTCTGCCATGCAGCTGAGGAGGAATCCTTGGAAATAGACCGCCTCCAGAGCCTGCGTCTTCTCAAAGCTGAAGTATAGGATGGCCGTGATGATCAGTACGTATGCATTGAAGGCCAGGCAGGACATGCAGACTGCCAACGGTTCGTAGCCCAGCAGTTCAAATGAGCCTAGGAATTTAAACTGGCGCTGTACGTCGCTGTTGAAGGAAATCGTCTGTTCCACCATGCCCTGTATGAACAGGCTGGCGTTCAGGACGGCATCGAGAAGCGCGATGATAAAGAAGAGGACGAGCATCCTGTTCCTTGCTTTCAAAGTCATAGGCAGGTATAGCATAAAGCAATAAGAATTTTTTGTAAAGGAGGCGCCTGTGAAACCGATATTGAAATTGGGAGGAACTATGAAGAGATTGTTTATTGCCGCCTTTTCCATGCTTTCGTTTGCGGCTCTCTCATTTGCGGGCGATGCGGCCGCCTTTACCGACATAGGCTTTTCAAAGGATGGATCTACTTATATCTTTGGCGAGTACGGCAAGACCGACAAGAGCTTCCAGGCGTATGCCGAAATATATGTCGTGGACGTGGCAAAGAACGACTACGTTTCCGGAGGGGTGTTCAAGACCCAACCCAGCCCTGCGACGACCGGCGTGAGCGGCAGGAATGCATATGATTCCCTCCTCAAGAGCGCGGGTTCCAAGATAAAAGGCTATGGTTGTATCCCGTCGGCGCCGGAAAACCTGCTCTATATACGGAATTTTTCCGGCGGAAAAATTTCCAAGCCAACGGAGGGAGCTTCTTCAGACCGCATCGTGTTCCAGGACTTTGAGCGTTCCACCGACGATACCGACGTATACTTCAAAATTCAGCTGAAGCAGACCGTCACGGGAAAGGGAAAGGACGTCAGTTCCAGCTACTATATAGACCTGAGGATGGAAGATCAGCATGGGAAGACGCTTGGCTCCTGGAAGGTTGGAAATCCCACGTATCAGCGGAAGGGCGTCAGCTCCTACCAGATAGAGCGCATCTTTACCGATCCTTCCGGCAAGTCCCTGGTGTTCCTTGTCCAGAAGACGGTAGAGGATGAAACTGGAACATCCATCCGCTACATGGTCGAGACTGTCAGACTGTAATATTGTGTGGGCGGCGTTTCCGTGTTGCAAACGGAACGCTTGCACTGTTGCAAAATTTTGCTCTCAGTATTGTGCATGGTACATACTCTAGCTAGGTTGTGGTGGTCTTCCGAGCGGGGCGGGGGTGCATACTCCAGCTGGAGTGTGGTGTCTTCCCCGAGCTGGGGGAAGGGCAGGTTGCGGGAAACTGCTGCCGGAACGGTGTGCTGCGGCCCGCCTTGCCAGCCCCCGAACTGCGCGGACGTAGGCGAAAGATGCAGGCCGGGGCTTGTCAGAAGTCCAGGTGCTGCCGGCTGGAAAGCCCCTGTTTCTTCAGCCCGGAGTCCAGGTAGTCGGCCTCCTCCGGGACGATTTTGAGCAGGTTCATCGGGCGGGCAAGCTTTTTCAGTGCGTCAAGCGGTATGTGCCGTTGTCCGGCGGCCCGCTCGTATTCGGCGGACCAAGGGGTGACGACTTCTGCCTTCCCCTGAATTTGCAGGCTGTGCAGGTTCCCCATGCTGCCCCCGGCCTGAAAGACCGCCACGCTCACGTTCGCGTTGTGCTCAAGGCTGGAGAACTTCCGGCCGCCCTCCGTAAAGACCCAAATCGCACCGTCATGGTAGGCGTAATCCACGGGCGTACAGCGGACGGTGTTCCCAGAGCCCGTTCCCAGCACGCAGGTTTTGTTTGCCGCCAGAAAGTCTTCTATATACGTGCGCAGCTGTCCCGGCTCTGCCTTCTGTGCCTCCGCGTCCTTTTTGACCCAGTACCGGGCCGCCTCTTCGTATTCCTCGTGCGTCATACCGCCTCCTTGGAAGGAGTTGCCCCTTTCAGCTGTTCCCGTTATAGCACATTTTCGGGAAATATACAAACGGAGGTGGTCGTGGCGGAGTTTCCGGCTGACAGGTTATAGGCTTTGTTTGTCCTGAAATCGCCCCTGTTGCAAAAGCTTCCTAAATATGGAATAATCGGTTAGATTTTGTCTATAGGGGGACAATATGTCCAAGATGCAAGGATCCTACACGGCGATGATTACGCCGATGAACGGGGACGGTTCCGTTGATTATGAGGGCTTTGCCCGGAACGTCCGTTTCCAGCTGGAGCAGGGTATCGACGGCCTTTTGCCGCTCGGAACCAGCGGCGAGACCCCGACGCTCAGCGAGGATGAGGAGGACAAGCTCCTCGACATCGTAATTCCCGCAGTCCGCGAGTGGAACAAGAAGCAGGGCAAGGACGTGAAGGTTCTTGCCGGTGCCGGAAGCAACAACACTCTGGATGCCGTCCGCTACGTCAAGCGCGCCAAGGACAAGGGGGCGGACTACGCCCTCGTAGTGACCCCCTACTACAACAAGCCGAGCGACGAGGGAATTTTCCGCCACTTCGAGGCCGTCTCCAAGGTCGGCATTCCCATTATCGTCTACAACATACAGGGACGGACGGGCAAGAACATCACCGTGCCCACGCTCATGCGCATCGCCGACCTGCCGAACATCGCGGGCGTCAAGGAGGCGAGCGGCAGCATCAGCCAGATGATGGAAGTCATCGAGAAGGTGGTCTCGCGCCATCCGGACTTCTCCGTCATGTCCGGCGATGACGGGCTGACCCTGCCCCTGATGGCGGCGGGCGGAGACGGCGTCATCAGCGTCGTGACCAACCTGATTCCCGGCCTTATGACCGAGCTGGTGCATGACTGCCTGAAGGGCGACATTGCTGCGGCGAGGAAGATTCACTACCGCCTGCAGCCCTTCTTCCGCGCGGCCTTCTGCGACGGCAACCCGTCCAGCATCAAGTATGCGATGAACTACAAGGCCCAGACCTCCGGCATGGAGGGAATAAGTGCGGGAACCTGCCGCCTGCCGATTGTCGAGGCGAGGGCGGAGGCTCAGGAAATCATCAGGAACGCCATCAAGGAGTGCGGAATATGAGCGGAAAAATACCGGTAGGAGTTCTGGGTGCGACCGGCATGGTCGGCCAGCGTTACATAAAACTGCTTGAGGATCATCCGTGGTTCGAGGTTACCTACGTGGCGGCCTCGCCCCGGAGCGCGGGCAGGAAATACGCCGACGCGGTGGAGAACCGCTGGCTCATCGGTGCGGACATACCCGCCGGGGTCGCAGGTCTGACCGTCGAGGACGCGAATGACGAGAAGAAGGCCCTGGGCAAGTGCCGCTTCGTTTTCTCCGCCCTGGAGATGTCCAAGGACGAGATCAAGGCCCTTGAGGAGCGCTATGCCGCCGAGGGCATTCCGGTAGTCTCCAACGCGAGCGCGAACCGCTGGACAAGCGACGTTCCCATGCTCGTGCCCGAGATAAACTTTGCCCATCTGGACATCATCGCCAAGCAGCGGCAGCACCACGGCTGGGACAAGGGCTTCATCGTCGTCAAGCCCAACTGCTCGCTCCAGACCTACATGATGCCCCTCCATGCGCTGATTCAGGCGGGCTACCCGGTCAAGCGGATGATCGTGACGACCGAACAGGCGGTGAGCGGTGCGGGCTACCCCGGCGTTCCCTCCTACGATATGATAGACAACATCGTTCCCTTCATCGGGGGCGAGGAGGAGAAGACCGAGAAGGAGTGCCTGAAGATTCTGGGCCGCGTCGCCGGTGACAGCATCGAGAACGCTTCTGCACCGCTCGTCAGCTCCACCTGTACGAGGGTTCCGGTCATCGACGGGCACACCGCAATCGTGAGCCTGGAGTTCGATCTGCCGGACGGCAAGAAGCCCTCGCTCGCGGAGATAGAGCGGGTGTGGACGTCCTACCGGTCTGTGCCGCAGGAACTTGCCCTGCCGTCCGCGCCCGAGCATCCGATTGTCGTGCGCCATGAGCAGAACCGGCCCCAGCCCCGGCGGGACAGGGAGACCGAGAAGGGAATGGCATGCGTCATCGGCCGTCTGCGCGAATGCCCGGTCTTTGACGTGAAATTCGTCGCCCTGAGCCACAACACCAAGCGCGGTGCTGCCTTGGGCGGCATCCTCAACGCCGAGCTTTTGAAGGCGAAGGGATACTTCGACTGATGTAACTACGCTCCCGGAGCTTTTCTGTGTTCCGGGGGCGCACATTGTTTTGGGATAGAATATATGGATTTAATCAAGAAGCTCGAAAGCCTTTCCGTCCGTTTTGAGGAGGTGAAGGCCCTCGTCTCCGATGCCGCTCTGGTCAAGGATCAGAAGAAGTACAAGGAGGTCATGCGGGAGCACCAGCACCTTTCCGAGCTGATGGATCTGTACGGGGAGTACAAGCGGGTCCTCAAGGGAATAGAGGATGACACCCGGCTCATCACGGAAGAGGATGATCACGACATGAAGGAGCTGGCCCGCGAAGAGCTGAACGAGTACGAGGCCCAGAAGCCCGAACTGGAAGAAAAGCTCAAGCTCCTGCTCATTCCGCCGGATCCCCTTGACGAGAAGAACATCATCCTTGAAATCCGCAGTGCGGCGGGCGGCGACGAGGCGAGCCTCTTTGTCCGCGACCTCTGGGAGATGTACATCCACCTTGCCGACCGCAAGGGCTGGAAGACCGAGACGATGGAAGCCCAGGAGACCGAGGTCGGCGGCTTCAACAAGATAGTTACGTCCATAAGCGGCAAGTTCGTCTACGGGACCCTCCGCTGGGAGAGCGGCGTGCACCGCGTCCAGCGCGTCCCTGCGACGGAGGCCCAGGGGCGGCTTCAGACTTCCACCGCGACCGTCGCCGTCCTGCCCGAGGCCGAGGAGACGGAAATCGACATCAAGCCCGAAGACGTCCGCGTGGACGTGATGCGGGCGGGCGGGCCGGGCGGCCAGTGCGTCAACACGACGGATTCCGCAGTCCGCCTGACCCACATCCCGACGGGCATCGTCGTCATCCAGCAGGACGAGAAGAGCCAGATCAAGAACAAGGCAAAGGCATGGCGCGTCCTGCGTGCCCGCCTCTTTGACCTCGAGGAGAGCAAGAAGCAGGCCGAGCGGGCGGACACCCGCAAGAGCATGGTCGGTTCCGGGGCGCGGAGCGAGAAAATCCGCACCTACAACTTCCCGCAGGACCGCGTGACCGACCACCGCATCAACCTGACCCTGCACAACCTTCCTTCGATCATGATGGGAAACATGGACGAGATGCTGGACGCGCTCAACGTCTACGCAAAGGAAGAGCAGCTCAAGGACGCTTCCGAGCTTGACCATTCGTGAGGCACGGAGCTGGGGGCGGGTCTTCCTTGCACAAAGCCCGACCCCCGAGCTTGACGCTGACGTATTGCTCATGGCCGTGACCGGGCGGGACAAGACGGCCCTGCTCTTCAAGGGTGGGGAGCCGCTGGCCCCGGAAGAGGAGGCGGACTACCGCGCCTACATACAGGCCCGCTCGACCGGGCTTCCCGTCGCCTACATCACCGGACATAAAGAATTCTACGGATATGACTTTCTCGTTACCCCGGGCGTGCTCATCCCCAAGCCGGACACCGAGCTTCTGGTAGAGAAGGCCCTTTCGGTCATACGCGAAAAACTTTCAGCAAAGAAAGACAGGATCCTCACCCTCTGCGACATGTGCACCGGATCCGGTTGCGTCGGCATCAGCACGGCGCGGGCTGCCTGGGAAGAAGGGCTTGTCACGCGGGAAAACGCCCTTGCCCTGACCCTCTGCGACATAAGCCAGGCCGCCCTCGACGTTGCCCGGACGAATGCGGACCGGCTCTGCCCGCCTGCGCTGCGCGAGAAAGTGCGCCTCGTCAGGACGAATTTGTTCCAGGCGGTGACGGGCTCCTTTGACATCATCATGGCAAACCCGCCCTACATCCCCGCGGGGGAGGTGGAGGAGCTGCTTGCCGACGGGCGGAACGAGCCCCGCCTTGCGCTGAATGGGGACATAGACTTGTTCGGGAATGCGACGGGGGAGGGGGACGGCCTGGGCATCATGCGGAACCTAGTGCCTCAGGCGGCCTGCCGCCTTGCCCCTGCCGGTGTCCTCCTTGTGGAGGCGGGGGAATACAATGCGGAGATGACCGAGTACCTCTTCCGGGATGCGGGCCTGCACGACACGGGCATCGCGCGGGATTTGTCGGAACAGCTGCGCTGCATCTGGGGACGCATATAGGGGCGTACAAAAAAGGGCGGCCCCATGCCGCCCTATATGCTGCTGTTTCCAGCCTACTTCTTTGCCTGCTGCTGTTGCTTCTGCTTGGCTTCCTCTTCTTCCAAGTTCGTGTAGTAGGTGTCCACCGTCCGCTTCATGTCCATCACGTTGGCGACTATCATGTAGCCGTCGTAAATGGCTATCTTGTTCTTGGCTGTGAACTTGTTCAGCTCGTCGCGAGTTTCGTTCACGGAAAGGCCGGCGAGCATCGCGATGTCTTCCACCGTGACGTTTATCTTCCGCTTCATGTCGTCCTCATCCGCGCCGACGGCCCCCTCGTTCTCTATGCACATCAGCGTGATGTCGGCTATGCGGGCGGACAGGTCCTTTATGCAGAGAATCTGCAGGTTCCGCCGCTGCTCGAAAATCCGCTTGCAGATAAGGCGGAGCATCAGCATGGCGACGTTGGGGCTGGAGATGACGACGCTGTTGAAGTTCTCCTTGGAGAACTTGAGGCAGGTCACGCTGCCCTTTGCGATGGCGGACGACTGGCGGGGAGAGTCCTGTATGATTTCCATCTCACCGAATATCTCGCCGGGACGGACGGTTCCATAGCGCTTCATCATCCCGTTTATGTATTTTTCTATGAGGACCTTGCCGGACTGGACGAAGTAGAAGGATTTCGCCGTCGTCTGCTCGGACATGATGACCGCACCGTCCGAGAATTTCTTGGTGAAGCGGCTGAACACGGGGGCGGAGAACTGCTTGATGACCTTGGAGTCTGCCTCCAGCAGCTCCTGTGAGCTGTCGGCCGCGAGCATCTCCTGTTCGGCCATCGCCGAAGCCTTGACGCGGGCTTCCGCCAGGAATTCCTGAACCGCGGCCTTGTTCACTGCTTCCGGGATTTCCTGCAGGATTTTCTCCGCCTCGTTGACCGCCGTGGCGTATCGTTCGGCATTGAAGTATGCCTTTGCTATGGCGAGGAGCTTTTCCTCCTTCTCGCCCTTCACCTCCTCATATTTGAGCAGGGTTTCCGTGTCGTAGTGGATTGAACGGAGGGTCCTGGAGAAGTTGACCATCATCTTCTCCATCAGCTCCTTGTTCCGTGATATCGTGTTTTCGAATTCCTGCACGGTCAGCATGACCACCAGGCAGTCTGTCATGGCCCGTGCCGTGTCGGTCCGGGGCTTGTGGGCGAGGGCGTTCTTTACGCCGAAGAATTCTCCCTGCTTGACCGTCTCCTTAACTTCCATCTTGGTTCTAATATCAACAGCCTTCAGCTCTACGCTGCCGGACTGGAGGATGAAGATGCGGTCATCTTTGTCACCAGCAAAGAAAATGATGTTCCCGGGCTTATAAGCCATCTGCTTTGGCATGGTAAAAACTCCTATATCTCCATATTCTATCATAAAAGAAATGTTTGCGCTATGATTTTTTTCGTTTTTATGGTAAATTCACCTTAATCTATGGTAGACTTGCACTCTCATTCCACAGCATCCGACGGCTGTTATTCCCCCTCCGAACTGGTTTCCAAAGCGGTGGCATCCGGCCTTTCCGTCCTTGCCCTGACCGACCACGACAACTGTTCCGGCCTGTTGGAGGCCCAGGAGGCGGCAGGCAGGCAGGGGCTGACCTTCGTGCCGGGCATAGAGATAAACATAGCCTGGCCCACGGGGGAATTCCACCTGCTGGGCCTTGCCCTCAAGACCCTTTCCCCCTCCCTGCGCGACATCATAGCCTTTCTTGAAGATGACAGGAACAGGCGGAACGAGGCAATGGCACAAAAGCTCCGCGAGAACGGCGTAGACATACGCGTGGACGAGCTGAGGACTGCGTTCGACACCAAGGAGCTGGGGCGGCCGCATTTCGCCGCCATGCTCGTGCAGAAAGGCTACGTCAAGACCCGGCAGCAGGCATTTGACAAGTACTTCGCCAAGGGGCGGCCCTGCTTCGTGGACAAGGAGGGGGCCGACCTTGCCACCGCAGTGGCGGCGATACAGGATTCGGGCGGCATCCCCGTGCAGGCCCATCCCCTCTCGATGTTCGTCTCCTGGGGCAAGATTCCCGACAAGATTGCCGAAGTCAAGGCCGCCGGGGTCATGGGGCTGGAAGCCTGGCATCCCGGGGCACGGATATCCGAGGCGGAGCGGCTGGAAGAGCTGGCCCGCTCGCTAGGCATGATAGCGACCGGGGGCAGCGACTTCCACGGCGAGAAAGTCCGCTCCGACCGCAGGCTGGGCTTCAGTTCCGGCGGGCTCAAGATAAAGGACTCCTTCTTTTACGAGCAGCTCCTGCCCCTCGTCAGGAAGCTCCGGGGGAATGAAGACCTAAGTTTCGCTCCGTAATTTCATGATGGCTGTGCACGGCTTGAAACAATCCGTTGTTCTTGTATAATGAGTTTCAGGAAACACAGGAGGTTCGGTATGGAAGAAAAGGAAGCCTTTCGTTTGAGCCGTATCCAGGCTGCGGCCCGTGCGCTGTCCCTGCTGCTGATTTCCTGCCTTTTTGCGCTCGGTTCCTGCAACGGCAACGGCTTGGCCTTTGAAAGCGAGCCCTATACGGGCCCTTCCGTCAGTTCCTCTTCTTCGTCATCCTCTTCATCTACTGCTTCTTCCTACTGGCCCGGCATTTCCGGGAGCGGGACGGTTTCTGCGGACGAACTGCTGACCCTTTCCAACTCTGGCGACACGGACACGATCCTGACCTTTTTTGACGGCACGAAAGCCAGAACCACGACAATATCTTTTTCTCCGCCGGACATCGGACTCCCCGCGGGCGGCTACGTCACCCTCATGATTACGGGCTCCGGCGTTGCCTATACGGCGGACGCTTCGGCCTCCCCTGACGGCAGGGTGTATTTCCAGGTCCCGCAGATAGAGGACGGGACGACCATCACGGTCAGCATCGTCGTCAAGGAAGCCGACGGAACGGTGGTCTGCTTCGGCAGCAAGACGCAGACGGTTTCGGGAGGTTCCAGCAGCATAAGCGTGTCCCTGTCCGGCGGATCTGCGGGAACCACGGACGATGATGAAGACGATGCGTGGACCCTGCCCGACCCGCCGACCGTCAGCGCGACCCCGACGGGCGTGGACTACAGGCACTCCGTTTCCCCCGTCCCGACCGTCCGCCTTGAAGTCCTGGGGCTGACGGACCCGCCGTCCGGCAGCCTGAGCTACGCCTGGACGAACGCGCTGGGCGCGGCGATAGGCTCTGACGCCAAGGTCATAGACGTCCCCGTCACCGACATCATCGGCGCGGCCCCGGATACGCTCCCGGCGGGGGATTCCAACCTGACGGTCGGCCTTGTCCTGACCTACACCGATGCGGACGGAAATACGCAGACCAGCAGTGCCAGCTGCCCGGTCACGGTGACGATACACAGGATACCGTCCTTCGAGCTGCAGGAGTCCACCCTGCTGCCCGCCGGGATGGCAGTCCACTCCGCCTCCAGCTATGATGTTTCCGACCTGAACCAGACGCTGACGGTGATAGCCGAACCTGCCTCCGGTTCCAGCTTTAGGACGGGAACGGAATTCAGCTGGACCGTGAACGGCACCCCCCTGCTTGACGCTTCGGGAAACCCCGTCACGACGGCGAGCGCGCCGATACGGCTTTCGGACCATATCACGGCGGCATCGCTCAGTACGACCACCCCGGTTCAGCTTACCATCGCCTGCACGGCGAGCGACTCCTGGGCGACGAACAGCCCCACGGCCCCCGTGACCAAGACGCTCGACTTCTACAAGCCCGTATTCCCCACACCGGTGATAGACATACCGACCTACTCCGGGACCTACATCGGCTATGATGCGGCGACAGCTACCTACTCCTTCTATGCTGTTGCTGGGGCATCAGATCCTGCTGGTACGTCCATAACATTCTCCCTCACCAACGAAAGCTCGTTCCTTTCCGGTACGACATACGATTGGAAGCTCAATGGGAATTCCATGTGGGGATCGAGTGCAAGTGCAACGCCTTCAGGTACGGTCCTCGGGGCTATAACGGGATTCTCCATGGCCTCCGGCACCGGCAGCTTTACCGTTGTCTGCGAGGCGACCGACGGCAGCATGACCGCGACCAGTGCCACGGTGACCGTGAAGATACTGCGCTATCCTTCCTCCATCCCCTCCTTCACTACGATGTTCGACAGCGTGGGCGGGGATCCGATTGCGGGAGATGTCGGCTATAAGGTTTCGTCCGCCCACGGAGTGTCGGTGAAGGCCGTCGGCACCGGCCTTCCTGAAAACGGATCGGGAGCCGTGTATTCATGGTACATAAACGGAACGAAGATAAAGGACGGCAGCAAGGAGGATTCCTTTACCGTGGCCGATCTGACGGCTGCGGGCGCGATACCGGATGCCTCAGCCCTTGGCGTGTGGTCCGGCGCGGGGTCTGAAAGCAACGGAACGAGGATTGACCTCAGCTGCACGATTAGCTACCCGGGCCTGACCTTGAGCAAGAGTTCTGATGTTTCTTCCGGTGGTAATGACTGGACGAGGCTCTTCCACCAGTAGCCCGGCCTTGACCGGGCGGGACCCAAACGCGTATCTCTGCAACGAAAAATTTGCGATATTGCAACGAAAGATTTGTAATATTGCAACAAAAGATTTGTAATATTGCAACAAAAGATTTGCAATATTGTACTGAGAGATTTACAGTACTGCACGCGGAAATGGGGCTGTTGAAAAAAATCGTCCCGGGCCGTTTCCTACCCTTGACTTTTTGTGGCAAAACCTGCTACAGTATAGAACGTTTATGCGTTCTTAGCTCATGGCAGACCCGCTACCTGACAGGAGCAAATAAGTTTTTTCAGAGGTTCAAGATGTACGCTATCGTTGAATACAACGGCAACCAGTACAAGGTGGAGAAGGATGCGGTCCTCACGTTCGCGAAGATTAACGACGCAAAAGAGGGCGATACGATTACGATTGACAAGGTTCTCCTCGTCAGCGACGGGGACAAGGTTTCCGTGGGGACTCCCTATGTCTCCGGTGCGAAGGTGACGGTCGAGGTTGGAAACACCTTCCGTGACAGGAAGATTCTCGTGCTCAAGTACAAGTCAAAGAAGGACTATCACCGTCTGCATGGCCACAGGGACTCTTTCACCGACGTGAAGGTCAAGGACATAACCGTAGCCTAAGCGGCGGCAATGACGCAGGTCTTCCTGGCCTGCTCGGGGGACGGTTCCTTTCAGGAGCTCCGGGCCTCGGGGCATGCGGACTTTGCCAAGAAGGGGCATGACATCGTATGCGCGGCGGAAAGCTTTCTGCTGCGGACGGCGGTGCAGGTGCTGGAGTCTGACGGCTCTGGCCTCGTCCTTGAGACGGATGCCCCGAGGCGGGGGGAGCTGAGCTTCCGTGTCGCCTCCCCTGGGACCGCGAGCCGGGAACGCTTGGTTTGCGTGGCGGATTTCATACGGAATGGAATGCAAAGCCTTTCCGACGAGTACCCTGGATGCGTGAGCTTCAGGGAGGAAACGGGCTTTGGCGATTAGTTTTTTTTGAATGGAAACGTAACGGAGGAATAATATGGGACGTAGCAAAGGTGGAAGCGGCGCAAAGAACGGCCGCGATTCAAACCCGAAGCATTTGGGAGTCAAGGTGTATGGCGGCCAGCTGATTACGGCGGGTTCAATCATCGTGAAGCAGCGCGGGACACCGATCCACCCGGGCGACAACGTGAAGAGGGCCGGTGACGACAGCCTCTTCGCGACCGCTGACGGAAAGGTCGTATTCGGCGAGAGGCGGAATCGCAAGATCGTCTCCGTGGAGCCGATGGCCGTGGAGTCCGTCTACATCGGAAGGAACGAGCCCAAGCTTGTTCCTGCAAAGGCGTAGTTTTTCGCAAGGCTTTTGTTTTGACTGCCCGGTCTGGTTTTCCAAACCGGGCAATTTTTTTTGCTGGCGCGGCAGTTTCAAAAGTCCAGATGGATTTTTGAAACTGGACAATATAAAACTGCGAGGGCCGTAATGTAATGAGGCCCTCGTGAGCCAGTGCAAAAGTAACCGACTTTTGCACTGGCGCGGAGGTGTTTTCTATGGTAGATTTTGCTGACGAGGCCGTCATCACTGTCATTTCTGGCAAGGGCGGCAACGGATGCGTCTCCTTCCGCCGGGAGAAGTACATCCCCAACGGCGGGCCCAACGGCGGCGACGGCGGGCGGGGCGGCGACGTCGTGTTCACCGTGCGCCGCAACCTCAGGACCCTTGCCCACCTGAGGTTCCACCCCATCTTCAAGGCGAAAAACGGGCAGGACGGAATGAGCTGGAACAAGTACGGCAAGGACGGGGAGGACGTGGTCATCCCCGTTCCCCCCGGCACGATACTCAGGGACGCGGACTCAGGCGAGGTCATCAGGGACTTCAAGGACGACGAGGACGGGACGACGCTCGTGTTCCTGCACGGTGGCAAGGGGGGCTGGGGCAACGTGCACTTCAAGAGCAGCACCAACCAGGCCCCGCGCTACGCCCACAAGGGGACGCCCGGCGAGGAGAAGAAGCTCAAGGTGGAGCTTTCCGTCATGGCGGACATTGGGCTTGTCGGCTTCCCCAACGCGGGCAAGTCCAGCCTCCTGGACTACTTTACGAACGCCCGGCCCAAGATCGCCCCCTATCCCTTCACGACCAAGGTGCCGAACCTGGGCGTCCTGCACGTGGACGAGAACAACGACATCATCATCGCGGACATCCCCGGCATCATCGAGGGCGCGTCCGAGGGGGCGGGGCTGGGAATCCGCTTCCTCAAGCACATCTCGCGGACGGCGGGCCTGCTCTTCATGATTGACTGCTCTGACGAGAAGAGCCTGGCTGCCTACGATGCGCTCGTCAAGGAGCTGTCCAGCTACGGGGAGGGCCTTGCCGAAAAGCCCCGCATCGTCCTCTGCAACAAGATAGATCTGGAGGGCGCGCCCGACATGGCGCAGCGGGTCAAGGAGGGAATCCTTGCGGAGGGGAAGGACGTGAACGTCATTCCCGTTTCCGTCATGGCGCGGACGAACATGGGGGCGGCCAAGAAGGCGATAGTCGAGCTGGTCGAGAAGATGGAGCGGACCCATGCGCCGGGCCGGAACCATGCCGGGGACTCCGCGGACCGGGGCGAGAAGCATTCTAGCTTTTTGGAGACCCGCTCGGTGGACGAGAGCATGGATGTCCAGTTTCCGGGGCAGGAGCCGCAGGAGCAGGAGGCGTGATGAAGATAGCGGTTCTGGGGGGGAGCTTCAACCCCATCCACATAGGCCACCTCGCCCTCGCCGACGAGGTGTGCTCGGCCTTGGGCTACGACCGGGTCCTCTTCATCCCGACGTACCAGCCGCCCCATAAAGAGGCGAGGGACATTGTGAGCGCGGAGGACCGGCTCCAGATGGTCCGTCTGGCCTGCGAGGGGGACGGGAGGTTCCAGGCCGAATCCTGCGAGATTGACCGGGGCGGGGTCTCCTACACCTGGGACACGGTGTGCTTTTTGGAACAGAAGTATGCCGGGCAGCTGGAGGACAGGATTGGCCTCATCATGGGGGACGACCTCCTGCCGGGCTTCCACCTCTGGAAGAATGCGGAGGCTCTTGCCCGGAAGTGCCGGCTGATTCTCGCTCGGAGGCCGATGACGATAGAGTCCGCCTCCCATGCCAACAGGCCGCACGGTGCGTACGCGCAGGCGGACTTCGCCAGCAACCTGGACTATGACTTTGCGGATGATCCCCTGTTCGAGGGGGCGGTCAGGCTGTCCAACGCCGTCCTGCCCCTGAGCTCCACGGACATCAGGACGCGGGCGGGGGAGGGCGGGGGCTTCAAGTACCTTGTTCCTGCCGCCGTTTTCCAGTATATTATGGAAAGAAGGCTTTATACGCATGGAAATAACTAAGGATTTGATTGACCGCGTGAGTGCGGCTGCCCAGGCTGCTGAAAAAAAGGACCGCTGGGAGCACAGCCTGAGGGTTGCGACGACTGCGGAGCTCATGTGCAATATGTTCGGCGTGGATCCGCAGAAGGGCTACCTGTCCGGCGTCGCCCACGACATGTGCAAGGACCTGGAGGATGCGGAGCTCTTGGAGCTGGCTTCCAAGGATGGACAGCCGATTTCCGAGGTGGAACGGAAGAAGCCCCCCCTGCTGCACGGCAGGGCCGCGGCGATGAAGCTGCTCCGCGACTTTGGGGTTGACGACGGCGACATCATACAGGCCGTGTCGCGGCATACGATGGGCGGTGCGAGCCTCTGTCCCCTGGCCAAGATAATCTACGCGGCCGACAAGATAGAGCCGGGCCGTCCCCAGTCCACGCAGGAGTACCGCGACGCCCTCTTTTCCAAAAGCCTCGATGCCCTTGTTCTGGCGGTGCTGGAAGAGAACATGCGATACCTTGAGTCCAAGGGGAAGAAGATTGCGGACGTGAGCTACCGCTTCCGCGAAAGCCTGAGGCGGGATATAGCCCGCGATGCCCAGCTGGCGGCAGCCATGTCGGGAGGCCTGTAGGGATGTCCTTCAGCAGGGAGCAGAAGAACCTGGCCTTCATCCTGTTCATCATTGCGATTGTCGTGATGGTGGCCGTCAAGGTATCGATGGCGTTGATCCACGACCCTGTCGCCGACAAGCTGAAAAAGGACCAGGTGGTGAAGGTCCTTTTCGTCATACAGGGTGAGGATGGAACTGCCCTTTGTTCCGAAGTGTTCCTGTATTATCCTGATTCCAAGAAGTGCGCGGTCATAGACATTCCCGGCAACACGGGGGCCATCTGGAGGAGCCTGGGCCGGGTTGACCGGATAGACGTCATATACCGCGACAGGGGGATGGATGCATACCGTGCTGAGATAGAGGAGCTTTTGGGACTGGAGCTTCCCTTTTCAATCTCCATCGGCCAGGACGAGTTCGGCCGTATGGCGGACTACCTGGGAGGCCTGTCCGTGTTCATTCCCGAGCCGGTGGACCGGTCCGATGGGGATGGCGGCAGGTGGCTCCTGCCGAGCGGGGCCGTGACTCTTGACGGGGAGAAGCTGAGGGACTACATGGAGTTCCTGATGGACGACGAGGACGAGGAGGATAGGGATGCCAGGCGCCTGTCGGCCTTCGGCGCGTTCCTGACGGAACTGAAGGTTTCGCGCACGGATGTGCTGGACAAGAAGAACTTCCCCTTCTATTCCTCATGCATGCATGGCAATGTGGATGTGGATGGCCTGTACGAGCTTCTGGAGGTCATAAGCGACTTTGACACGAACTTCTTGACTACCCAGTCCGTATTGGGGAGCGAGAGGCTTGTGGACGGGCAGAAGCTGATTTTCCCCTTCCTGAACGGCCAGCTGGTCAAGGACGTGGTGAAGCAGAAGCTCCGTATGCTGATTACGCAGGACACGCAGGACAACAGGCGGGTCTACGTGGTGGAGGTCCTGAACGGGACCTACCAGCAGGGGTTGGCCAGAAATGCTTCCATACTGCTGGAGAACGCGGGCTACAGCATCCTCCGGGTCGGGAATGCGGACAGGATGGATTATGAGCATACTGCCATAATAAATCATATTGGCAACGAGGCCGCGGTGAGGACGCTTGGCGACTTCATCAGCTGCTACAATATAATAGATGAGGCGATAGACCTTGGAAGCGAAGGGGACGAGGATGTTGACTTCACCCTTGTCCTGGGGGGCGACTGGGACGGACGCTATGTCCGCGGGGGATTCGGCAAGGAAGATGCCGAGTCAAAGGAATGAATGGGGCTCTTAGGGGGCCGTGGCGGCAGAGTTGCCACGGACTTTTAAAGGCAGCCTCGAACACCAAAGGAGTGTGGATACTTTTATGGAAAAGACGGTAGAACAGATGGCGCTGGAGCTTGCGCAGCTGATGGAGGACGGGAAGGGACAGGATGTCTCGGTCCTGGATATATCCAAGCTGAACAGCTGGACCGACTACTTTGTCATCGTTACGGTGACGAGCAGTGCGCAGGCTGAAGGTATGTACAGGTATGTGAAGGAGTACAACAAGGAGAACGGCCTGGAGTTCCATCAGACTGCCCACAAGTCCCCGCAGGGGAACGAGTGGATTCTGCTGGACCTGGGGGCCATCGTCATCCATTTGATGACCAAAGAGGCCAGGGATTTCTATGAATTGGAAAAGCTCTGGCACGCAGGGGTTAAGCTTCGATAGAAGCGCACTCCGATAGAAACGCACTCCGATAGGAGTGCGTTTTGCCCGAGGCATACGCCAGCAGCCGCATTGCTTCCCGGTGGGGCAATGCGGGTATCCTTTGTTGGATTTAAATGAGGCCGTCGTCCAAGTCGGAGGGATCCGAATCCTCTTCTATTTCCTCGTCATCGTTGTAGAGGTCGTCGTCGTCAAAGCTGCGCTTGCGATTGTCGTAGCCGTCTTCTATTTCCTGGTCGTCAAACGGCTCGTCGTAGGGATCGTCGTCGCTTCCGAACGCATCGTCATATGACTCCGTATTGTCCTCGAAGTCGTCATAGTCATCGTCGTCGTAATCGCTATCCTCGTCATAGTCGCTTTCGTCGTAATCGTCATAATCGTCGGAGAAACCCGCCATTGAAGAGAATTCCAGAAAATCGTCAGAATCGGCCATTGTGACTGCTCCTTGTAAAAATTAGCCTTCCCAAACTAATTCCCAGCCCACCTTCCACTCTAATTGACAGAAAGGCTTTTGTCAATTGCTTTTTCCATTAAATTGTTTCCAAAATTTTGAATCGGTGCATTGACTAAAGCTATATTTTACAATATGATAAATGCTCATACTGTGTACGCTCCCCAGCGGGGGAGGCATGCACGTATTTTTCTTTATTATATATGGAGGAAAAATCAAGTGGTAAAGATCAGACTTAAGAGGTTTGGTACGAAGGCCCGTCCTGACTACCGCATCGTCGTCCTTGACTCACGCAAGCCGCGCGATGGGGCTACGATCGAGGAGATTGGCCAGTACCATCCGATTGCGCCGGAAGGCAAGCAGATGAGCTTCAATGAAGAGAGGGCCAAGTACTGGCTCAGCGTTGGAGCTCAGCCGACGGCGATTGTAAAGAAGATTTTCAATACAAACGGCTTGTCGGTGAAGGGTCAGAAGATTTCCAAATAAGTTACGGGGAGCTAAGAGGATATGGAAAAAGACCTGATTGAATACATTGCGAAATCATTGGTCGATGATCCCGCCTCTGTCTCTGTAACGGAAACCCAAGGCGATCGCGGCCCTGTTCTACAGTTGAGCGTTGCCCAAGGTGATATTGGCAAGGTTATCGGCAAGTACGGTCGTATTGCCAAGGCTCTGCGCACTGTTTTGAGCGCATATTCCAGCAAGGATGGAAAGCGCTGTAGCCTTGAAATTCTGGACTAAATGACAGAGCAGTTTGTAGTTGGCATTGTCCGCGGTACGCATGGTATAACGGGCGAGTTCAAAGTCGAAAGCACTTCCGGCGAGTACGGGCATTTTGCCGATATGGAGGAAGTGACTCTTACGGACGGGAAGGAGAGCAAGCTTTTCAAGGTGGAGTGGATCCACCCGGCCTCTGGAACTCTGTATATGAAGCTCGTGGGAATAAGTGGGCCTGAGGAAGCTGCAAGGTACAATGGCTCTCAAATCGTAGTTCCCAGGAAATTTGCGCATCCGTTGCAGGCGGATGAGTGGTACATAGAGGACCTGAAGGGGTGCTCTGTGCTGTACGGTGACACGTACGAGAACGGGGCGGCAGACGATGCCGTCGGAACAGTCACAGACGTAAAGGAAGGCGGATCAGGTTATCTCGTTGAGGTTTCGCTGTCCGAGGCCTGCAGCTTGCTGAGTGATGACGTCAAGTTCGGGAAGGACGGAAAGGTCCGGACCGTGTTTGTGCCTTTCAGAAATGAGTTTATAGGCGATGTTGATGTCGAAGGCAGGAGAATGCGGCTGATGCACCTCTGGATTCTGGAGTAGCTCCATGAAATTTACCGTGCTGACCTTGTTCCCCGAGATTCCGCGCGCTTTTTTTGAAAGCTCGATCATGGCGAAGGCGGTTGAACGGGGGATTATTGCCTACGATTTGGTGAATATCAGGGATTTTGCCCTCGATAGACACAAGACATGTGACGACGCCCCGTATGGCGGAGGGGCCGGGCAGCTGTTGTTGCCGGAACCCCTCGGAAGGGCTTTGGATAGCGTGGAGGCCTACAGGCGGGGGAAGCACGTCGTGTACGTGACTCCTGGAGGCAGGCCGTTCACACAGGAGAAGGCCCTTGAGTACAGCCGGATGGAAGAGCTTGTTCTGGTCTGCGGAAGGTACGAAGGTATCGACCAGCGGATTATCGATTACTATGTTGATGAGGAGATCTCGATCGGAGATTACGT
>JAILON010000119.1 GCA_024690865.1 Treponema sp.
CAATCTACGAACAGATAATGAGCGTGGGTGACTAAAAGGAGGGCAGGGGGGCGCACCCCCTGCTTTTTTTTTTCCATAAAAGATGGACAAGAGTTTTTGGCACCGTTTTTTTTAATCCCTGTCAGTTGCTGAAGCTTGCAAGCGCTGTCGGAGGACATAAAAAAAGACCCCTTTGCAAGGGGCCTTGAGAGCGGTAGAAGGGAGTCGAACCCTCGTCTCCAGCTTGGAAGGCTGGGGTAATGAGCCGTTATACGACTACCGCACAAGCGATAATATGATAATAAAGAGTTTCAAAACTTTTGTCAAGTGGCTTCGACGGAAAATTTGTTTTTTTATACAATCCTGCCACACAGGAAATGAAACGTATGGGGACACCCCGCGGGAACTGCCAGCGGAGCGTCAAGGCTAATACGTTCCCGTGTGTACCAGCTCGGCAAATTGATATAAAATCCCCTTTGTGCTATACTCTGCTCACAGTAAATCCAAGAGGAGGATTCTTGTATCTTTTATGGAAAAGTTCTTTAAACTAAAGGAGCGCGGCAGTACCGTCAGCCGCGAAGTCGTCGCTGGATTGACCACCTTTTTGGCCATGTCCTACATTCTTGCCGTCAATCCCGGCATCCTGTCGGCCTCCGGCATGCCATGGGGGAGCGTGTTTACCGCAACTGCCATTTCGTCTGCCATAGCGACGCTCGTCATGGCCCTGTGCGCCAACTTGCCGGTCGCCCTTGCCCCAGGACTGGGACTGAACGCATTCTTTACCTATACTGTCGTCCTTGGAATGGGCTGCAGCTGGCAGTTTGCCCTCACAGCTGTCCTTCTTGAAGGAATTTTGTTTATCGTGCTTTCGCTTGTGGGCATCCGTGAAGCCATCATCCGTTCCATTCCTGCGGGCCTGCGGAAGGCCGTTGCGGTAGGAATCGGCCTGTTCATCACGCTGATTGGCCTTGCCAATGCGGGCATCGTCGGAACCGACACGGGGACGCTCATCGGTTTTGAAAGCTTCACCTCCAACCACGCCACCGCGATTGTGGCCGCCCTCGGCCTGGTCATTACGATTGTCCTTTTTGTGCTTAAAGTTCCCGGTGCCATACTGCTGGGCATCGTAATCACCACGATAATCGGCATTCCCTTCGGCGTGACCTCGATTCCCGACGGTTGGAAGCCCTTCTCGTCCCCGGAGGCCCCCCTGCTGTTCAAGTTTGAGTGGCAGAACGTGCTGACCTTGAAGTTTTTCGTGGTGTTCTTTACCTTCCTGTTCACCGATATGTTCGACACGATTGGAACCCTGATGGGAGTGGCGGAGCAGGCCGGTCTGAAGGACAAGGACGGCAATATCGTCAACGCCAAGCAGGCCCTCCTTTCCGATGCGATTGGAACGGTCGCTGGAGCCTGTCTCGGAACTTCTACTGTGACCAGCTTTGTCGAGTCTACGTCAGGCGTGGCCGCCGGAGGACGGACGGGACTGTCTTCTGCCGTGACTGCGCTCCTGTTCCTGGTTGCGCTCTTCCTCAGCCCGCTGTTTGCCCTTGTTCCCTCTGCGGCGACTGCGCCCGCACTGATTTTTGTCGGCTATCTGATGATGAAGTCCGTCACGACGATTGACTTTGCCGACCCGACGGAGGGAATCCCCGCCTTCATCACGATCATGGTCATGCCCTTCTCCTATTCGATTTCCAACGGAATCGTGTGGGGCGTCATAGCCTATGTCCTCTGCAAAGTCGCGGGCAAGAAGGCGAAGGACATTCCCGCCGTTACCTGGGTGCTTGCCGCGATCTTTGTTGCGGACATCATCTTCGAGGCTGTCAAGGCCGCCTGACAAGGCTGCCGGAGCCAGCCGGCTAGCTTGCTGGAGCCGGGCTGGTAGCTTGTCAGAGCCAGTTCGGCAGCTTGCCAGAGTCAGTCTGCAAGCTGTCAGAGCCTGTCTGGCAGCTTGCCAGAGACAGTCTGACAACTTGCCAGAGTCTGTCTGGCAACTTGCCAAAGCTAGTCTGCCAACATTGCCAGAGTCAGTCTGCCAACGTTGGCAGAGTCAGTCTGCTAACGTGTCAGAGCCGGTCTGCTAATGTGCAACAGTATGTCCGCGCGCACTGCAGGACATGAAAAAGGGCTTGCTACTTTGTGTAACAAGCCCTTTTTTACGTATCCCATGCTGGAGGTGGATTCGCACCCAAGCTCCGCTGCTACATATTTTCGTAGGTTTGAACGGTATCTTCCAGATGCTCTATCGTTATTCCGGCTTCCTTGAACATTGACAGGGAGTCTCCCTCGTCGTGGTAGTGTTTTTCGCAGACCACGCGACGTATTCCGCAGTTTATAATCAGCATGGCGCAGGTGCGGCAGGGGGTCATCTTGCAGTAGAGCGTTCCGCCGTCTATCGAAATGCCCCGCTTGGCTGCCTGGCAGATTGCATTCTGCTCGGCGTGCACCGTCCGTACGCAGTGCTGCGTGATGGAGCCGTCCGAGTGAATCATCTTTCGCATCAGGTGTCCTGCCTCGTCGCAGTGGGGCAGGCCGGCGGGACTTCCGACGTATCCTGTGACGAGGATCTGGTTGTCCTTTGCTATGACGCAGCCGCTCCGTCCCCTGTCGCAGGTCGCCCGTTTCGCGATTGTGCGGCAGACTTCCATAAAGTACTCGTCCCAGGTGGGACGGACGTATGTTTCAGTCTGTGCAGCCATAAAGACTCCTGTTCGCTAGAGGTTTGAAACAAGCCAGTCTTTGAAGGATTTGTAATCCTTCGACATGGGTATGGAATTGTCCTTGAGCCGCATGACCCGTTCCAGGCTTTCCGGCATGCTGGGGATGCGTCCCACTGCATCTTGGACAGTGGCGCCGAACTTCGTCGGATGCGCCGTTTCAAGCACGATTCCGACGGACTTGCCCTTGACGACGTCGTCTGCCCATGAGGGGACGCTGGGCGTCAGGCCGGGCTTGTTTATGTCGCCTTTGAAACCGCCGACAATCCTTTCCATGTCGCCGCTGCGCATATCGTTCCATGCCTTCCAACCGATTGCCCCGTGGGGGTCGATGATGTAGCCCGTCTTGTCGTTGCACTTCTTGATTGCCTCGGTCGTGCCGGCGTCGTCCGTCCAGTAGGAGGCGAACAGCTGGCGCACCTGGTCCAGGCTGTACATGGAGACGATGCGCTCGTAGTTGCTGGGGGCGCCCACGTCCATCGCATTGGCGAGGGTCGGCAGGGACTCCCGTGCCTTGTATTCGCCCGTTGCAATCCAGTCGGGGACCGTATGGTTGGCGTTCGTAGCGGCGACAAAGCCCTTGATGGGGGCTCCCATTTCGCGGGCGATGAGTCCGCTGGTCAAATTTCCGAAGTTGCCGCTCGGTACTATCGTGATTATGGAAGCATCGTCTATCTTGCTGTCGTGGGGAATCCTGTTCTTGACCACCAGCGATGAGTACATGTAGTAGAAGCTCTGGGGAAGCAGGCGGGCGATGTTGATTGAGTTTGCCGACGAGAGGCGGAACTTCTTGCGGAGCTCCATGTCGGTGAATGCCGTTTTGACCAGCTTCTGGCAGTCGTCGAAATTCCCCTTGACCTTGAGGGCCCGCACGTTGCCGTCAAAGGTCGTCAGCTGCTTTTCCTGCAGGGGGGAAATCTTGCCGTCGGGGAAGAGGATCGTCACGTCTATGCCCGGCACGTTGTGGAATGCGCTTCCCACTGCCGACCCGGTGTCGCCACTGGTTGCAACGAGGATGTGCAGGTTGTCGTCCGCCCCCCTGTTGAAGTATGACATGACCCGCGCCATGAAGCGCGCCCCGAAGTCCTTGAAGGCGCAGGTGGGCCCATGGAACAGCTCCAGTATGTATGTTACCTTTTCAATGGGAACGATATGCGGAATGAAGGGGTAGGCATCTTGGATGATTGACTCGAGGTCCGAGTCGGGAATCTCTCCCTCTACGTAGGGCTTCGCCATCACGTAGGCGATTTCGCGGAAGGAAGGTTCTGGCGTCCGCTCGATGTAGGCCCTGTCGATCTTTGGAAATGAAGTTGGAATGTAAAGTCCACCGCTTGAAGCATTCATGCCGTTCATGACGGCCGTCTTGAAGTCAACTTTGACGTTTTTGTCCCGTGTGTCTGTGTATATCATGGTAAAGCATCCTCATGCAACGAATTGCTTTGTAAAATAATGCAAAAGTTTAGCAGAATATGCATATAATTGCAAGTAGCCGTTTGCAGGACTTGACAAAATGATTCTTACTATGCAAAATATTTATATGGCAAGGGTTGTTGGAGGACAGAAGGAAAAGTGGACGAAGGTCATTTCTGCGCAGCAGGGACTCCTAGACCTCCACTTGATGGATGTCGTTCATTATAGGGACCTTATTTTCCTGCTGATAAAGCGGGATTGGACCGTCACCTACAAGCAGACTGTTCTGGGCCCCCTCTGGTATGTGATGCAGCCCCTTATTTCCGCCGTGATGTACACCTTCGTGTTCGGAAAGCTCGCGGGGCTGGGGACGGATGGCATTCCCTACGTGCTTTTCTATTTTCCAGGCAACATGCTGTGGCTCTATTTCAACAAGTGCGTCACCTGTGGGGCGAACACCTTCATCGAAAACCGCAATGTATTCAGCAAGGTCTATTTCCCCCGGCTCTGTGTTCCCATCGCGGATGTCGTTGGACAGATCCTCCGGCTGCTGATACAGTTTGCCTGCCTGCTTTGCATCTATTTCTATTTTCTGGCGATTGGCACCCCCATCACCCCCTCTTGGAAAATTGCCTTTTTCCCCCTGCTTCTGCTGTGGATAGGCGGATTGGGAATGGGGTTGGGACTGATTTTGAGCGCGTTGACGACGAAATACCGCGATTTGAACAATCTGGTGACGTTCCTGATGCCGCTTGCCATGTACGTCACGCCCGTTGTCTATCCGCTTTCGCAGGCTCCTGAGAAATACAGGCTGTTTTTCATGATAAACCCGATGAGTGCGCCTGTCGAGGCTTTCCGTATATGGTTCTATGGGGCTGGCAATGTGACTCCGTCGATGTACGCCGTCAGTATTGCCGCCACCTGCGTCATCCTGTTTGTGGGTCTTGTCCTCTTTACCCGTGGCGAGCGCACCTTCGTTGATGTGATATAGGTATAGGCATGGGAAACAGCGATATTGCAATCAAGGTTTCACATCTCTCCAAGTATTACCAGCTTGGGGTCATAAACTCCGGTACGCTCAAGAAGGACATTCAGTCCTGGTTCTATAAGAAGATGGGCAAGGAGGATCCCAATTCCAAACTTGATGCGACGGCTGACGGCAATGAGCTTGATGCCGACGGCTTCTGGGCCCTGCGTGACGTCGATTTCGAGGTGAAGAAGGGGGACCGGATCGGCATAATCGGCAAGAATGGGGCAGGAAAATCGACCCTGCTCAAGATGATAAGCCAGATTTCAGCTCCGACCGGTGGCAAAATCTACATAAACGGAAAGGTTGCAAGCCTCCTTGAAGTGGGAACCGGCTTCAACCATGAGCTGACCGGCCGCGAGAATGCCTACCTGAACGGTGCGATCCTGGGTATGAAGCGGAGCGAGGTTGACCGGAAGATAGACGGAATCATCGAATTCTCTGGAATCGGGCGCTATATCGACACTCCCGTAAAGCGCTACTCCAGCGGCATGTACGTCCGCCTCGCCTTTGCCGTTGCCGCCCACTTGGATTCCGACATCCTCATTGCCGATGAGGTGCTCGCCGTGGGCGATGCGGAATTCCAGAAGAAGGCATTGGGAAAGATGGACCAGCTTTCGCGGGGGGAAGGAAGGACCGTCCTCTTCGTGAGCCACAATATGGATGCGGTGAAGTCCCTGTGCAACAAGGGAATAGTTCTGGACAAGGGAAAGCTCGTCTACAACTCTGACATATCTTCCGCGGCAAATTTCTACCTCGGCGAGGACAAATACCGGCAGCACAGCGACGTCCTGCGCTACGAGTTCGGCGACGGATTTTTCTTCCCCTGCGGAATCCTTTCCATCGAAAGCTTTTCGATTCTGGAGAATGGGGAGGAGGCCCCCTACCGCATAGATTGCGACGAAAATGCCCGCTATACCTTGAGGATCAAGGGAATCATGAAGAAGCCTACCGAGAACATCATGATCTTCTACTCCATATTCAAGGGAAGCGAGAACATCTACACCACCGACATGTACAGCGGGGAAGGCATCAAGCCGGGCGACATTCCGGAAGGGCCATTCACGCTCGAGTTTGACCTCCCCTTCAAATTCCTGATGACGGGGGAATATAGGATAAGCCTCACGGCTGACCTGCACGGATATGACTCCATCCTGCGCTATGAGCAGAACCGCTTGGATTTCGTTTTGATACGGGACTACCCGCCGCATCCTGTGTTTGGATATGAGCATCCGATGAACTACCTGAATGAGGAAGGTATCGGGAATTCCTGGCGGCCTGGGGTCCTTATGTTCAACAGCCGCGCGGTTCTGTTGAAATAAGTCGGCAGGAAGCGGATTGCCCCCCCTTGCCCCTTGTCATAAAATACGCTATCTTTACCTAGTAACATAATAGAAATTCCCGCGGGAGCAGCGGGAACCCCCGAGGTTTGAGATGGCTGAAAAGACAAAGGTCGCAGATATTGACCATTCCCTCTATGATTTCCGTTTTGCCGAGGACGAAAAAGACTTTTACAAGGTCCGCGCAGGATTGGACAAGTCTATCGTCACCCGCATCAGCGATGAGAAGCAGGATCCTGCCTGGATGCGGGAATGGCGGCTCAAATGCCTGGAGATTTACAATGAGACAAACGAGCCCGACTGGGGCCCGGACATCCGGGACTTGGACATTCAGAAGATTGTAACCTACGTCAAATCCAAGACTGCAATGGCGGCCAAATGGGAGGATGTTCCGAGCGACATAAAGGACACCTTTGAAAAGCTGGGAATCCCTGAGGCGGAACGGCAGAGCTTGGCCGGTGTTGGAGCCCAGTATGACAGTGAGCTGGTATACCACAATGTCAAGGATGAGGTGAGCGAACAAGGGGTAGTCTACACGGATTTTGAGAGCGCCCTCAAAGGTGAGTATGCTGACATGGTGAAGGAGTATTTCATGCACCTGGTTCCGCCTACCGACCATAAGTTTGCTGCTTTGCACGGTGCCTTGTGGAGCGGGGGTAGCTTCGTCTATGTGCCCAAAGGCGTCAAGGTCAAAATTCCCCTGCAGTCCTACTTCCGCCTGAATGCCGCCGGGGCTGGCCAATTCGAGCACACGCTCATCATCGTGGACGAGGGGGCTGACCTGCACTTCATCGAGGGCTGTTCCGCGCCAAAATACAATGTAGCCAACCTGCATGCCGGCTGCGTTGAACTCTTTGTAAAGAAGGGGGCACACCTCCGCTACAGTACGATAGAAAACTGGTCCAAGAACATGTACAACCTGAATACCAAGCGTGCCTTGGTGGATGAAGGTGCGACGATGGAATGGGTCTCTGGATCCTTCGGCAGCCATATTTCCTACCTGTATCCAACGACTATATTGAAGGGGGACCGCTCTCGCTGCGAGTTCACGGGAATTACGTTTGCTGGTTCCGGACAGAATTTGGACACAGGGGCCAAGATGATACATCTTGGGAAGCGGACGTCGTCGGTAATCAATACGAAATCAATCAGCAAGGGTGGTGGCATTTCGACCTACCGTTCGTCAATTGTCGTACAGCCATCCGCTGCCCATGCAAAGGCAAGTGTGGACTGCCAGAGCCTGATGCTGGACGACAGAAGCCGGTCGGATACGGTTCCTGCGATGAATATACTGACTGACGACTGCGATGTGGGACATGAGGCAAAAATAGGCCGCATCTCGAACAAGGCCGTGTTCTACTTGATGAGCAGGGGACTGTCGGAAGAGGAGGCGCGGGCCTTGATAGTCTCTGGGTTCGCCAATCCCGTCAGCAAGGAGCTCCCGCTTGAATATGCTGTGGAGATGAACAACCTTATTCGGCTTGAAATGAAGGGGACGTTGTGATATGGCACATCCAGAATTTTCTTTTGATTGTGATGTAAATCAGTTTCCCAGCCTCACGTGGAACCACCTGCACATAAACAGGGGGCATCTCCAGGCTGAAGCCACTGCTCCGGTGGGCAGGGAAGCCGCTGCTTCGCTCCGGCTTCCAGATGGCGTTGTTTTTGAACAGAAGCTGCTCTCCGACCTTCCTCCAGAGCTGTTGGACATTCAGACGGGGATGGGCGCGGAATTTGACAGCCAGTTTGACGGGGCAATGGAAAAGCTCGAATGCCGGGCCGACGTCTACCGCATTGGAGAGGGGCTGCAGGTTGCCGATCCCGTGCGGGTGGCCGTCGAAGTCGAAGACGGCATCTTTGACTCCGTGATTGTAGCCGGAAAGGGGAGCGAATCCAGCTTCATTTTTGAATTCGCTGCTTCTACCGGCGGTGGAACCGTTGGAAATCGCATACGGATTGTCGCCTGCGCGGGCTCGCGCGTAGACATCTCTATCGTAAACCTGTTGGACGGAAAGACTGTCCATTTTGATTCTGTCGGGGCAAGCCTCAAGGATCAGGCGGTCGTCAAGATGACCGAGTTGCAGCTGGGCGGAAGCAGGGTGTATTCGGGCAGTTTATACGAGCTTTCGGGTGCGGGATCCCAGTTCGACGGAAGGCTTGCGTACCTGATGGACAAAGACCGCAGCCTCGATGTGAACTATGTCGCGAGGCAGACGGGGCGGGAGTCTTCCAGTTCAATGAAGGTTGACGGTGTTGTTTCAGATGAGGCCCAAAAGACCTGGCGGGGAACGATTGACTTTGTAAAGGGGGCCCGCGATGCAAAAGGGGATGAGCAGGAGGACGTGCTCCTTTTGAGCCCTTCGGCCGTGAACAAATCCCTGCCCGTAATCCTCTGTGGCGAGGAGGCCGTCGACGGGAGGCACGGCTCTTCGATTGGCCGGCTGGGGTCAGACATCCTCTTTTATATGCAGAGCCGAGGAATAGATGCGGTTTCTGCAAAAAAAATCATGGTAAAATCAAAGGTTTCCTCTGTCAGCCGCTTCATACCGGATGCGGATGTCGTTGAGCGTATAAACCGCCACTTGGAAGGAGCGTTTGAATGAGCAAAACGGTGGACGAATGCAGGAAGGATTTCAAGTTTTTTAGTGTGTCCGAAGAGAACCGGGCAAACGAGGGGCTGATATACTTTGACAACGCTGCGACGACCCAGAGGCCGGAGTGCGTCATAACGGCTGTCGCGGACTTTTACCGCTATTCCAATGCGAATCCGCTCCGCGGCCTGTACGGCTTGAGCATAAAGGCTACGGATCTGTATGCCGAGGCCCGGCATACGGTAGCCCGCTTTTTGCATGCGGCGGACGACTGCCAGATACTATTTACGAGGAACGCAAGCGAGAGCCTGAACCTGGTTGCCTACAGTTGGGCGCTGCAGAACCTGGAAGAAGGGGATGAGGTTGTCGTCTCCTGCATGGAGCACCATTCCAACCTGCTTCCGTGGCAGATGGCTGCGAAGGCGAAGGGGGCACGGATTGTATTCCTGGAATGCCAGGATGACGGCGTGATTCCCGATGACGAGTGGAAAGGCAAAATATGTGCGAAGACTAAGCTCGTCGCGATAGCGCAGGTGAGCAATGTATTCGGTATAACGAACCCGGTGAAAGATATTGCGGCCTATGCCCACGCGGTGGGAAATGCGGGAAAAGGAGCCGTGGTTGTCGTGGACGGGGCGCAGTCTGCCCCGCATATACGGGTTGACGTGCAGGAATTGGGGGCTGATTTCTTTGCCCTGTCTGCCCACAAGCTGTGTGGACCTATGGGAATTGGCGTCCTGTATGGCCGGAAGGATCTTCTTGAGGCTATGCCGCCCTTCCTGTCCGGTGGAGAGATGATTGAGTACGTTACGAGGGATTCCGCAACCTATGCTCCGCTCCCCCACAAGTTCGAGGCCGGAACTGTCAATGCGGCGGGAGCCGTGGGGCTTGCCGCGGCGATTCGCTACATCGAATCTATTGGGCTGGACAGGATCGAGGAAAACGACAACCGTCTGACGAAGCTTCTGATGGATGGACTTTCTTCCGTTCCTCACCTGCATGTGCTGGGCAATTCCGATCCGGCACGGCATTGCGGGATCGTCACCTTCGTGATAGATGGGGTGCATCCCCATGACATAGCAAGCATCTTGGACAGCGAGCATATCGCCATCCGGGCTGGCCACCACTGTGCCCAGCCCCTTATGCAGAAGCTGGGGGTTGGAAGTACGGCACGCGCCAGCCTCTATTTCTACAACACGGAGGATGAGGTGTCGCTCTTCGTTGACCGGATTGGCAAGGTCAGGGGGTGGATGGGGCTTTGACAGCCCTTTTGCTTACGTGCTAATATAGAGACGTGAACTCCCGCTTTGAGCTTCTGCTTGGGCAGTATTTATCCACAAACCTCGACGTGTTTTCCTTAAAGGATGTGTCGTCCTATCTCAAAAGGGCTGGGGTTCTTATGCCCAAAGATGTAGTCCTAAACTATATAAGGGATTCAGGAATGGCCTTCGCCCTCCCCAACGGCTGCTTCATCAGCCGGGCTGGTGTATTCACCGGGGAGCTGTTCAGCATACGGCCAAGTAGCTTTGAGTTTGATTCCGACATAATAATACAGGGGGACCGGTGCATGCCGTTTGTCGCTCCTGACATTCCTTCTGATGAGCTTGTGTTTGTCATCAACGGCGTTAGATTGGGGCGGAAGGTCGTTTCGTTCGACAGCGACGAGGCAATCGACAAGTTCATGTTCTATGGGGAGGAGTATGCCCCCCAGTATATCGCGGCGGACCCTGCAAATGAAGGCATGGATGTCAAGGCCGTGTCTGGTGAGCTTTCCAACACGGTAAGGTTGACCGGTCTTGACATGGCTCCGTTGAAGCGGAATTTTGCCTTTGAGAAGGGGGACCGGTTGGTCTGTTCCGTTCAGGATTGGGACAAGGGTATCATCGATTTTTTTATTCTCCACGACTCAAAGGACAGGTTCAATGTTGGTGAAATAGGTGCGAAGAGGCTGGATTGGTATAGAAAGCTTGAGTCATACCTGTTGGATTCCTTTGAGACTGCCGGTCCCTGCGCTTCGATCGAGGATCAGCTTGCGGGCGTCTTTTTTTCCCATAGGGAGGAGCTGTGCATTCCTGAATGCGGTTCAGTGGAGGAATTCCTGCTGGGAGGTTCCAGAAAAATTGGAATTGAGAACTTTGGAGTCGAGACCCGCCTCTGGTACAAGGGGAAAAGCGTTCCCGCAGTGGGAAGCTGGAATCGAGATTCGATGGTACGGATGTCGCGGGAACCACGGTTTTCTTCTGAAAAAGGGGCCTACTACAGCTTTCCCGCCGAAGTGTGGGATCAGGCCGTTCTCAATATGTACTTCCAGCACAAGGATGACTTGGAAGACGTCCTGTCAACCCTCTATCCAGAGGATTATGTTTTTCATGAAGGCGAGAAGCCGCTTGTCATGCAAAACTTGTCTAAACGGGCCCTGGTGCTGAAAACTGGCTACAATTGGTTCATGGACCAGACCTCGGGACCGATTCGAATGCAATCCCTGGAGCTGTTCAAAAAGGTGAATTCCCTCCTGTTCAAGATAGATGGCTGTACAGGAGATTTGAACGATTTTCCCCAGCAGGAATTGGTCATATTGATGCAGCTGTACGAACACCTTTTGAATATTCTTTCCTATAGTTACACCGACAAAGATGTCGAAAATGATAGTGATGCGATTCTGGTTTCCATTGACGGTATGAAATGGAATTATGATGATATAGAAGAAATCCTGCTTGGTGCAATAGAAGAGAACAACTGTAGCAGGTTCAAGGTGGTTAAGTAAGTATGTTTTCGTCTGAAGATTTGTGTGCATTGATTGAAAAAGCAGGCGTGTACAGTATCGAAGGTTCGAGCGTTTCCGACCTGCTTTCATCGGCAGTTTCAAAAATGGCGCTCCCTTCAGGGCTGGATCCTCAGGTTCTCCTCGATGAACTTATGGCGAGGGAGAAAATTTTGAGCACGGCTGTTGGCAATGGCATCGCCTTGCCGCATCCGCTCAAGAAGGTCATTGATAATCCTGCTGACCAGCGCATCGCCGTGTGCTACTTGAAGGAGCCTATAGACATGCAGGCGCCGGACAGCCGCAAGGTGTACGTTTTCTTTATTCTGCTTACTGCCGCTTCCCAGAAGCATTTGGACATTCTTTCTGCGATAGCCAACTTGGCCAAGGACAAGGACTTCAAGTCATTGCTGGAAACCTGTCCAGACGAAGTCCACTTGCTGGAGGCCATACGAAAATGCGGGGCGTAAAGTCGCCTGGCCTTCGGAAACAGCATCTCCCCGTTGCCATACCAGACATCTGCCTTCTTTTCTTTTCACTGTTCGTGGTCGCCATGACAGTGGTTCCTTTCTTTATCCTCTGCTGCTACAATCATCCGGGCGACAACGACAACTGGTACGTATTCCGGAGTTTTTTGGATAGGGGAGGGCCGGATCTGTCGCTGTTTGACTTCTTTTCGTTCCGGGGATCGTTCAACTTGCCCAATTTCTTTTTTTCTCCCCTGTACCGGCACCCAGACGGAATGACCAAGGAGCTTTTTTCCACTTTCCTTCGGATCTACCATTTTTCAGCGGCCTTTTACGTTGTGCTCTTCTGGGGGTCACTTACAATCCTTTTCTTCTCCCTAGACAGGACCGTATTCCATTTTGGAACATACAGAAACCTGTTTTTCTATTCCTTCTTCATCTATCTTGCATTCAACTCCGTCCATTACCCGACGATGGCCTTTTATGACCTTGTAAGCAGCTCTGGTTACAATGCCGGACTTTCATATTTTTTTCTGTTTGTTTCCTTTGCCTTCCTTGCAGAGGCGGAGTCCCGCTGGCGGTGGGCCTACTGCCTGTTCTGCATTCTTTTTTGCGTTGCCTGCATATTCTCGATGGAGTACTTTCCCTTTGTCTGCGGATTCGTCTCCTTTGCCTTCATCGTGTGGACCTTGCTGTCACGACAGAGGTTCAACGTCTTGCATGCCGCGCTCCTTGCCCTCTGCCTCTTGGTTTTCGCACGGAATTTCCTTATCGTGCGCACCCTCGTCGTACCGGATTCCGATGGCTACGTTGGAAAATACACGGGGGGAACGGATTCCGGCCTTACTGTGTTTGTCACCATGGGCGAGATGATGAAAAGCCTGGCGAAACGCTTTTGCTTCTATCTGTATCAGCTGTTGACCCAGCGCCGCTATCTGCCCGCCATCGCCGTCCTGACGATAGGCTCTGCCCGCGCCCTTCGCAAGCGGGGTTTCCGGATTCCCGTTTGGACAGTCCTGCCCTTTTTCCTCATCATTTTGGGAACGGCGGCTGTGTTCAGCTTCGCGACTCCAGAAGTATTTGTCATGCCCCGCTACGCATGGACCCTCTACGTCATGATATTCCTGTTCATCACATCCCTCCTGATTGCCGGTGAAGGCCTGCTGACCCGTGCCTTCGGCAGGGCGGCCGATTCAAACCCTGACGGAGACTGTTCCCGTGTCCGGGACGGTATGGTTGAGATTGCGGGGATTTGCAGGCGGATTGCGGAGGGCAGGAATTTCCTCATTGTATTCACTGCCGTGGGAACGCTTCTGTTTGCTTTCTTTGCCCTGAAGGATTCCGAATCCGTTGTTGCCAATGCCTGGAAGGACCTCTTGAAAGGAGATGCCGCCGACTACAGCCGTGAGATGCAGGATCGCTACGATGCGATATTTTCAGCAGGGGAAGGGGAGCCGGTATACCTTCTCCCCATTGAGCACCGTCCGAAGAGCCTGTTCATCAGGGACTCCATGGAGTTCGAGGTGGACAGGAACAGCTATAGGCGCTTTTTTGACAACAAGTTCATCTACCTGAAGGTTGGCGACCAGATCCTTCAGTAGGGCTGTCGGAGACTTCCGTTTTCTGAACAGGCCGAGTAGCGGGGTCTGAGGGGGCTTCCGCATCCTGCTGCTGGGGAGCAATGAGCCTGCCTTTGAACAGCATCTTCGGATACACGGTCAGGCCCAGTTTCTTTTCAAAGGCGGCAAAACGCCTCATTTCCCATTCATCGCCAATGACGCAGTTGAAACCTTTCCTTCCGGCTCGTCCTGTACGTCCGGCTCGATGGATGAAGACGTCCCTTTCTTCGACCAAATCCATCTGCACGACGTGCGTTACGCCCGCGATGTCCAGTCCCCGCGCGGCTACATCCGTCGTTACCAGTATCTTGCAACTTCCTCCCTTGAATTTGTCCCAGGCCGCCTTGCGTTTCTTCTTGTCTGCCTTCGCTCCCAGTCCTTCGCAGTCGATGTGCTTGTAGCGGAGCTTTGAGACAATGTTCTCCACCTGGTCCAGCCGGCTGGTGAATACCAGCATCTTCTGGGGGGTGACGGCCCTGATGAACGACCGCAGGGTGTCTATCTTGTCCCGCCGTTCTGCAAACAGGGCCCAATGCTCTATCCGTGAGCGCAGGATGTCCTCCGCGGGCATCTCCACCAGCTCTATCTCGTCCTTTATGCGGGCCGACGTTATTATCTTCTTCGTATAGGCGCTGACTGTCGCAGAATTTCCGATGAGCTGCACGTCCTTGTTCAGGCGGGCAATCATTCCTTCGGTGGACTCCCTCAGTTCTGGTGAAAGCAGACGGTCGGCCTCATCCAGGACCAGCGCCTCTATGCCGTCGGTCTTGAGCTTCTTCAAGTGGATGAGTTCCAGCAGCCGTGATGAGCTTCCAATTACGATGGAAGGCTTCTCCTTGAGCTTTTCAACCTGCCGGCTTATGGGAACGCCGCCAACCAGAAGGGCACATCCCCTGTCGGTGCAAAGCTTGACCTGGTCGCGTATTTGCGAACACAGCTCCAAGGTCGGTGAGACAATAAGGAGCCTGACTCGCCTGTCGTCCTCTTCATCCGCAAAGAGCCGCTGGAGGAGGGGAAGCAGGTATGCGAAGGTCTTTCCCGTTCCCGTTTCGCTTTGAAACAGTATGTTCCTGCCTTCCATAACGAGCGGTATTACCCGCTCCTGGACGGGGGTTGCCGTTTTTATTCCAATGCCCTCCAGCCGCTGGGTCAACGGCTCTCCTATGCCTAGCTCGGTGAATGTCTTGCTCATAGCCATACTATAGCATTTTTTCTCTTTTTGTGGTATGCTTTTTTAATGAAAGTTGGAATAGACAGCTTTGGATGCGACAGCGGCCGTTCTGGTCGCGGTTCCTACCTCACTTCCCTCATAAATGCGCTTCCTGATGGAGACACCTTTTCTTGGGAGCTTTTCGGGCCTGAGATAGACCGATATACCTATACGGAGAACAGGGCCCTGCCGTTTACGTCCGTGCATCTGCCCGACAGCCTGATTATGGAACGCCTGTGGCACGTATGTAGCTGCGCCTCTTTCACAAGGAAATATTCGTATGACGCCGTCCTCTATGCTGCGGGGCCGCAGCTCCTTCCCTTGCGCTATGGGAGGCCAGGTGTCGTTATCCTGAACGACATACTTTCTTCCTTTCTTGAAAATGAGGAGTCGGGCTTCTACAAGAAGCTGCTCCTCAAATCGCTGTCCTCGGCCGACTGCATCATAGCGGGAAGCAACTGCATCAGGCAGGACATTGAACGCTGCCGGGTCAAGGCAAAACGGGTGGAGGTCGTCTACAGTGGAATAGACCGCGGCATTTTTACACCGATCGGAAAGACAGAAAACACCGTTGTCGACATAAAGCCCTTTGCCATCAAGAGGCCCTATATCATCTATCCCAGCCGCATGCAGGGGGCTGCAAAGCGGCACGTGGAGCTCATAAAGGCATTTTCCGTGTTTAAGGAGCGGACGGGGCTTCCCCACCGGCTTGTCATTGCGGGAAGCGAGGGAAAATACTCCGCAAGCGTCAGGAACGAGGCCTTGTCCTCCCTGTATGCGAGCGATATCTTCTTGACTGGCTATTTTCCCCATGAGAATTTCGGAGACCTCTACCGCAACGCCGAGGCATGCGTGTTTCCTGCCGTCAACGAAGGGGTTGGACTGCCCGTCATGGAATCCATGGCATCAGGCCTTCCCGTGGCATGTTCATCGACGGGGGCGCTCCGTGAAATTGCCGCAGACGGGGCCGTTTACTTTGATTCAGACAACATCGACGAAATGGCCACCTGCATCGAAAAAATCGTTGGCGATGGAGAGTTCCGGGAGTCCCTCGTGAAGAAGGGGTTGAAGCGGGCGGAAGAATTTTCTTGGGAAAAGACCGCAGGACGGATCATGGAAATCCTTGAGTCCGTCTGCGGATAACAGGCTATGCAGTCTTCTGGTCTACAAGCAGCATTTCCGGGCTGGGCATGCTGCGGTTGGCCACAATGTCTTTTGTAATCTCGAGCTTTTTCTTGCCCTTGATGCTCGGAATCTCGAACATAAGGTCAAGCAAGATTTTCTCAACGATAGCACGCAAGCCGCGCGCGCCAGTCTTGTTCTTTATGGCTATGTCCGCTATTTCGCTTATGGCCTCCTCGTTGAAGGAGAGGTCCACGTCGTCTATGGCAAAACTGGCCTCGAACTGTTTTGTGATGGCATTCTTTGGTTCTGTCAGTATCCTGATGAGGTCGTCCCTGTCCAGCTCCTTGAGGGCGCAGGTAATCGGAAGCCGGCCGATCAGTTCGGGAATGATGCCAAAGCGGACCAAGTCATCGGAAGTGACCTGGTTCAAAAGCTCCATCCGCTCCTCCTCGGTGCGGTGGGTTCCTTCTGCCCCGAATCCAATTGAAGATGAAGACAGCCGCTGTTCGATGATTTTGTCCAAGCCCACGAACGCCCCTCCGCAGATGAAGAGGATGTTCGTCGTGTCTATATCGATCATCTCTTGGTTCGGGTGCTTGCGGCCTCCCTGCGGCGGGACGGAAGCGTGGGTCCCCTCCAGAATCTTCAGAAGGGCCTGCTGCACGCCTTCACCGGACACATCGCGCGTAATCGAAGTGTTCTCGCTCTTGCGGCTGATTTTGTCGATTTCGTCTATGAAGATGATTCCACGTTCTGCCGCGCTCACGTCGCCGTCGGCAGAATTTATCAGCTTGAGCAGGACGTTTTCAACATCTTCTCCAACGTAACCCGCCTCCGTAAGCGTCGTGGCATCAGCTATGGCAAAAGGCACCTTGAGCTTCTGGGCCAAGGTCTTCGCAAGCAAGGTCTTGCCGCTTCCCGTCGGTCCCAAAAGGAGGATATTGGACTTTTCAATCTTCACATCTTGGGCAAGCTGCTTCTCTTTGGGAAGGGACAGCTGCTTGTAATGGTTGTACACGGCCACGGAAAGCACCTTCTTTGCCTGGTCCTGGCCTATTACGTACTGGTCAAGAAACTCTTTGAACTCTTTGGGCGTGGGAACATCGTCCATGTTGATGGGGGCGATGGAGTGCCTTTCGTCGTTCAAAAGGGACTGGCATGCAGAAACGCAGTTTTCGCAGATGTATACGTCCGAATTGGGTGCCTTCACTATCCGGCGATTCCCGTCCGCAGGTCTGCCACAGAAGGCGCAAAACTGCTGGTCATTTCTTCCAAACCCTCTCATTTTGCCTCCTCCTTCGCACTTTTCATTATGTGGTCGATGATTCCATATTCCATTGCCTCTTCGGCGGACATGTAGAAATCCCGCTCCATGTCCTTTGCGACTTCTTCCTCGCTCTTTCCGGTCTTGTTTGCAAAATATTTGATGGAAAGCTTTTTCAGGCGGATTATCTCTTTGGCCTGAATGGCGATGTCGCTCGCCTGTCCCTGTGCCCCGCCCCAAGGCTGGTGGATCATGACCCGGCTGGAGGGGAGGGCATAGCGTTTCCCGACGGTGCCGCCTGCGAGCAGGATGGCTCCCATGCTCGCAGCCTGCCCCATGCAGATTGTCTGGATGTCACACTTGACGTACTGCATCGTATCGTAAATCGCAAGGCCGGCCGTCACGGATCCTCCAGGGCTGTTGATGTACATATTTATGTCCTTGTTCGGGTTCTCGCTCTCAAGGTAGAGAATCTGACCCACCACGAGGTCAGCGGAGGCATCGTGTATTTCCCCGTCTACAAAAATAATCCTGTCGCGCAAGAGGCGAGAGAAGAGGTCGTAGGCCCTCTCTCCATTCCCGCTCCGTTCTATCACCGTCGGAACCAGCGTGTTCATGTATTCGTTCATAAATTCTCCAAGTGGGACCAAAAAGCCCTTTGAGGCAGTTTCAAAAGCAACAGCCATTTGAAACAAATCCGCTTACTGATAATGTAGACAAAAAAACGGAATGTGGCAAGTGTGGCCCCCATTCCGTCTTCAGTTCCTTATAGGGAAGTTAGGCTTCTTCTTCTTCCTTGAACAGCTCTGAGAAGGTCATCTTGTCGCCCTTCTCAAGCTTTACCTCCGTGTAGAGGGTGTCAAAGAGCTTGTTCTCCTTGACCTCATCAACAAGATATTCTTTTGCCTTCAAGTCCTTGTAGTGGTCCTTGACCTCGTCCAAGCTCATGTCGTTCTGCTCGGCAATCTTCTTGTACTCATCCTCGATTTCATCGGGAGTGACGCTGATGTTCCTGTCGCGCAGAAGCTGGTCAACGATGATGCGGCTCTTGAGGGCCTTCTCCGTGTCGCCGACCCACTGCGTGAGCATGGTCTCCTTGGTCTGACCGCTTGCACTGACCATCTTCTCCAGCTCCTCGGGAGTGGTCTTGAACTGCTGGGCCATCATGTTCCAACGCCCGTCGTTTTCAGCCTGTACCATGGACTTGGGCAAATCAAAGGGGGTCTTTTCAAGCAGCTGCTTCAGAAGCTCCTGCCTCTTGATGTCCGCTACCTTCCTATCCTTTGCCAAGTTCATGCTACGGCTTATATCCTTCTTCAGATCGTCCAAGGTCTTGTATTTCTCGTTCACGTCCTGGGCAAGGTCGTCATCCAAGGCGGGGAGGTTGCGGACCTTTATCTGCTTCACGGTGACGCTTATTTTCTTGGTCGTTCCGGCCAAGTCAGCATTCTTGTCGTTCTTCGCATATTTCTTGGTGATGACCTTGGTTTCATCCTTCTTCATTCCCAAGATGTCGTCATCAATCTTGTAAATGTTCTCGCCGGAACCCTCGGTGAAGACGAATCCCTCCCGCTCGCTTCCTGCGACGGCAGCACCGTCGTCACCGACCTCCTTGTAGTCGATCGTAACGATGTCGTCCTTTTCAACCGGGGCATCATCCTTCTTGTCTATGACGGCAGCGTTGCGCTCCTGGATGGACTTGAGCTCCTTGTCCATGTCCTCCTGCGTGACCTCCGCCTGCGGAACCTTTATCTTTATTCCATCAAGCTTTCCAACCTGCACTTGGGGGAAAATATCGTAGACGACCGTAAACGTAAGGTCCTTGTCCGTATCCAGAACCGGAAAATCATCTCCATCAAATTTCGGCTGCGAATAGGGGAGAGGACGCATATCCTTCATGTCTTCCGCACTGATGATTTCGTTCAAGGCCTTGTCAATCAACTCGCCCGTAATCTCGGCTTTCAGGCCCTCTCCATATTTCCTTTCCAAAACGGAAGTCGGAACATGTCCTTTTCGGAAGCCAGGAATCTGTATGTTCTTTGAATATCTTGCCATGGCGTCCTTATAGCCGGAGGCAACATCTTCCTTCGCTATAGTGGCCGTAAGTTTGACTGCCGAATTCTCAATTTTCGTGACTTCCTTGCTAACCTTCACTTGGAATCCCCTTTGCTAATAAAATTAAATAAAAAAAAAGCGATCTGGGTTTCCTCCAAATCGCCTTCAAGTTTAGAGCGGGAAACGGGAATCGGACCCGCGACATCAACCTTGGCAAGGTTGCGCTCTACCACTGAGCCATTCCCGCAAATACTTGTACGTCCTTTTTGGAAGGTGGAACAAACCTTTTTTCGTAGAGCGGGAAACGGGAATCGGACCCGCGACATCAACCTTGGCAAGGTTGCGCTCTACCACTGAGCCATTCCCGCAAATACTTCATTCGCACCAGCCGAAGCGTTGCGAGAGAAGGGACTTGAACCCTCACGCCGATGGCACCAGATCCTAAGTCTGGCGTGTCTACCAATTCCACCACTCTCGCTTCAAGGGTGCTGTATCGGACCGACCGGGTTAAATCCAAATCCTTATGAGCGATCGGGGGCTCGAACCCCGGACCCACAGATTAAGAGTCTGTTGCTCTACCAACTGAGCTAATCGCCCGAATATTTTTAACAACCAACATCAATAATGACGTCTGTTGCAACTTGCTTTGCGTCCGACAGGTCTTGAACCTGCAACCTACGGATTCGAAGTCCGTTGCTCTATCCAGTTAAGCTACGAACGCTTACTGCCGATTGCAAATCCAATGTTGCCCAGCGCTAGGGTGCCTAGTGGGGATCGAACCCACGACAACCAGATCCACAATCTGGCGCTCTACCGCTGAACTACAGGCACCATCTAATTGACGTTTACGACTATACATCAAACGGCATTTCTTTGTCAATAACTATTTCAATTTTTTTTGATTTTTTTTGTTTTTCTCAAATGCAGGCTGCCGGTGGAAATTTGCCTGTGAATTCGAAGGAAGGGGAAACTCTGGTTTCGGCTTGGTGGATCCCGTATGACACGACTGACGAACCAACGTTGACACGACCGATGAATCAACGTGGGCTCCGCGTCCGCTTTCTTTACATTCGTCCCGCCTTTCATTAGAATGTCTCCCTATGAAAGAAAAGCGTTTCCTGTCACCGTCCCTGCTTTCGGCAGATTTTACCAACCTGGCTTCATCGCTGAAATTCATAGAAGAGGGGGGAGGGGACTTCGTGCACGTGGACGTGATGGACGGGCACTTTGTTCCCCAGGTGTCCTTTGGCGAGCCGGTCATACGTTCCATCAGGAAGGCATGTCCGCTGCCGTTTGACGTCCACCTCATGGTGGAGCGTCCAGAGTCTTCCATACAGTCGTACATAGACTGCGGGGCCGACTTCATCACCTTTCACCAGGAGGCGACCTGCCATGCCGATCGCTGTGTCCAGATGATCCACCAGGCTGGAAAGAAGGCCGGAATCGCACTGTGCCCGGCTACCCCGGTGGAAAGCATATCCCCCATTCTTCCTTATATAGACATCGTACTGGTTATGACCGTGAACCCCGGCTGGGGCGGACAGAATCTTATTCCCTATACACTGGAAAAAGTCCGGGAACTTGCCGATATACAGAAAAATAAGGGCTATAAGTTCCTTGTTTCCGTCGATGGCGGGGTGAATCCGGATACGCTCGTGCCTCTCCTTGAAGCTGGGGTGGACATTGTGGTGTCCGGATCCTCATTCTTTAAGGGAGAGATACGTTGGTCACACTGAGGACGGTATTTTGCGCAGCCTGTTCTGCCGCGCTTTCAAGTTTTCCTGCTGTCGCCCTTGCCCAACCGGAAATTCCGGTGGAGACCGCCGTATATGAGAGCGGGGAGAAGGCTCAAATCCTTGCAGAAGGTCTTGCAGCCTATAACAATAAGGATTATGGCAACGCGACAATCCTGCTTCGGGAAGCCCTCGCCGGAGATGGCGGCAACAGCGACGTGCACTACATGCTTATCATGAGCGAGATGTACGGGGAGGACTATGCCTCCGTCATAAGCGACTGCAACAGTTTCGCCTCTTCTTACCCCGACAGCCCGCTCCTTCCCAATGTGAACTACCAGAAGGGAAAAGCCCTGCATTACAAGGGCGACAACGACCAGGCCGTGATGGTCCTGAGCGACTTCTGCCATGAGAATCCAAAGAGTCCCGTCTATCCGTCTGCGCTCTACTGGATAGCGGACTGTTTTTATGAAGACTACAATTTTCAGATGGCGGAAGGACTGTTCCAAAGAATAATCGACATCTATCCCGATGATCGGAAGGCCGTTGACGCCAAATACAAGATAGATGCAATAGCCCAGCGCGAGCGCGAGCAGAAGCTGCTGGACATGCTCAAGGCGAACAACGACAGGTTCCTGGAGCAGAAGGCCAGCTACGAGAGGCAGCTGAAAGGGCTCGAGGGGGCGGACGTTGCGACGCTGAAGAAAGAGTTGGATGCCGCCAATGCTAGAATCCGTGAGCTTGAGGCGTTGCTTGCCAGCGAGAAGGCCGCTGCCGATTCGGAGCGGGCGAATGCGGCCGCATGGAAAACGCAGGCCGAAAACGCGCGGGTGGACGCTGAGTCGGCACGGGCGCAGGCAGATGCCGCACGAGCCCAGGCCGATGCCGAGCTGGCTGCCTACAAGGCCCGGGAAGAAGCTGCCCGAAAGCAGGCTGAGGCCGCTGTTCCTGCTGTTGCAACGGCGCAGGCACCGGAAGCAACTGGGCCTGCGGTTCCGGCTGCCAGGTCCAGCGGCGTGAGCGAACAGGAGCTTCTTGAGTTGAAACTCCGTGCGGCACAACTCCAGAGGCTTCTGGATGAAAAGCACAGCGCGTCCCGTGACAACAAGTCCGAGTAGGTTTTTCAAAATGAAATGCATTATGAAGTTTTGCAGCTGCGGCCTTCCCCTTTTTATGGCCATCCTCATTTTGCAGGCCCCTTGTCCGGCCTTTTCGGAGGAGGGCCAGTCTGAGGGAGTGACGACTTCCCGTGACTCCATTTTTTCCAGCAGTACTGGTGGAACGCCTTCTTCTGCCCAGCCCGATTCCTCGAACTCGAATCAACCAGTTTCCTCGAACCAGCCAGCCCCTTCGGATCCGCAGGGGGAGCCGGTTGAAGCTGCTGACGCTCAGACAATTCCGTCTGTCCCAAGCATGACCGATCTATATACTGGTTGGACATATTCTGTGGTGGATCGGGCCGAATACAAGAAAGGCCACGTCAAGGCTGTCCTGAGCGGCAGCCAGGGAACGTTTGGCTTGTATGCCGTCCGTGACGATGGCAAAGAAATTCCCCTGCTCAGTTCCTATGATTTTTTCAAATCCACAGCGTTCCTGCTCCGTGTCGGCCGCAAGGAGTACCTTTTGAACGGCTCTGGCGGAGTAAAAAGCGAGGCCCGGCAGACTTCGTCTGGCGTACAGATGGCCTACACCATACCGGGAAAGGCTTTTTTCCTGTTGGATTTTACGTTTCCTGAAGACGGGACGGTGGCAGGACTTGAAGACACCATAAAGGTCCGAATGTATACGGTGAACCTGGGGAGCAACCCGCAGACATTTACAAGCAAGGCCGTTTTTGATACAATATTGGGAGAAAGTTCTGAAAAGCACTTTTCCACATATGCCATTGACGAGCTGAACACGCAGCGGACATTCCATTCGATGAAGCAGGACCGGTGGATCTGCTCTGCGAACAAGTCTGCCGCCATAGAATTCCTGTTCTGTGGAGCCGACGTTTCCGAACCCGACTTCGTGACCCTGGGACCAATAGGGAAGCTCTATGACTATTGGGAGCCGGAAGCCCACGAAGGGAAGGGGTTTTCAACGGTCCTGTCATACAACAATTCGGGTGTGGCCGTCAACTGGAAGACTGCCTACCTCCTGCCGGGACAGCAGGACGAGAAGGTCTTCTACATCGCCACTGCCGAAGGTGTCGAGCCTGTGTATGCCGGTCGTCTGCCTTCCGGTGACGAGCTTATAGAGGCGGTGGAGGCAGGCAGGAGTCCATTCCCTGGCCAGAAGGCTTCGGACGGGCCTGCATCCGGCAGTCCCGTGGAAAAAGAGCCGGTGCCTCAGGAAGCTGAGAAGCAGGAGCCCACGGCCGAAGAAAAGCCGGCACCGGCTGTTCCTCCTGCCGCGGAAGAGCCGAAGCTCCAGGAAGCTGAGAAGCAGGAACCCACGGCCGAAGAGAAGCCGGAGCTCTCAGAGGCCGCCAAGGCTGTTGCGGAAGAGCAGCTGGATTACGAGTACATCCAGAACTTGATAGACTACATCGAGTCCCTTGAAGAGGCGGGCAGCATAGACCGGGAGGAATTGATGAGCCTGAACGAGGAACTTGATGCAATTTTTGAGAGATTAAGGAGTATGGGAAACTAAGCGATGACCCAGTCTGTCCTCCAGTTTGCACGGAAGCTCATGCGGCGCAGAAAATTCTCCCGGGTAATCCATCTGCTGGAATCCGAGAAGAAGCACTACAACGGCTCTTACGAGTATTACCTTGCCTTGGGCACATCCTGCCTCTATGTGGGCGACTACGGGAATGCCTGGAACTACTACGAGGATGCCCGCAAAATAAAGCCGCAGGGGACTGAACTGTACCTGGGGCAGGCCGTCCTGCTCCTGCGCCGGAATGAGATCGAGCGGGCAGTCAACTACTATTTGGACATACAGAGCAAAAATCCCAACAATGCCATTGCCGCCGAAGCCCTCGAGTTCATCCGCAAGGCTACCAACGGCAACAGCGACAGCTACGATATTATAAGCGCGTACTTTGACTCCGGCAAGATAGAGCGTTTCTATCCACCGCTCGGCATAAACCCGGACCTGGTCCGCAACTGCGTGCTCGTGGGGCTCCTTTTGGGCCTGTGCATCTCGGCAGGATTCGTCATCGGCTATTTCCGTTCCCGCCCCAAAGTTGCAAAACCAGTCGATCCCAAGGTCCAGTTTCTGGAAGATATGCAGCTGACCGAGGGTGAGCGGCTTTCTCCTTCACAGGGAGGCTACTACCGTCCCGTGGCGGTTCCCGGGCAAGGAATGGATGCTACGGTTCCTCAGGACGGGGCTGCAGACGGCCAGTCCGCCATGCCGGAAGCCGTGACACAGCTCAGCGATGCGGAAATCAAATCAAGCTATGACAAGGCCCTGGAGCTGGTGCTGAAGGAGCGGGACAATGCCGCCCACGTGGAGCTGAACAGGGTCCTCCGGAGCAATGCCACCCAGTCTATAAAGGCAAAGGCGAACGATCTGCTTTCCAGCCTGTATAAGGTCCAGCCTGCGTTCGGAACGCTGAAGGACAACTTCAGCTACCTCCAGGTTGTGCAGGATCCAGGTCTGTACGACGGCTGTTACGTCGAGTGGAAGGGCCGCATCGCGAACCCCGTGCAGGCGGAGGACGGCAGCATCACGTTTGACCTGCTGGAAGGATATGACACGAAGATTGTCCTTGAGGGTATCGTCAGGGTCTACATTCCGGAGGAACGGACCAGGCAGTCAATAGACGGCACGATGGTCTACATGATGAAGCTGGACACTGAAAAACCCGTTAGAATACTGGGGCGTGTTACCCAAGTGGGAGATTCCTTTATGCTGTACGGAATGTCGGTCAACCAGCCTGCCAAGGGGGACAGCTTGGAAGAGCTGTCGGGCCGCTAGCCTCGGATTTCGCCGGGTGTGTGCCGATGCCCGCCAGGAGCAGAAGCGTGCCCGACACCAGCGAACTCCGGCGATGGAATCTGCCGTCTAGACCAGCAGGTTCTCCCATTCATCCACGAGGTCGGCGCACCGGTCCATGTCCAGCTCGTCCGCAGCGGCGAGCAGCTTGGACAGCAGTTCCGCCTGTTCCGGCTGGTAGCGGTAGCCTGAAATTGCCTTGCACGCCTCTTCCAGACCATCCATGTCCAAATCCAATGCGGCCCGCCTGACCTTCTCGAACTCTTCCCGCAGGACCTTGCTGTCACATTCCGGTTTGTCGGCGCTGTCGGTTTTCTCCTCCTTGCAGTAGGGGGCGAGAATCTGCTCGTATGCCCGGTATTTTTCCAGCGTGGCGGCGGTGTTCGCCTTGATGTAGTCCGTGTCGCCTGCCTTGCCAGCCTTTTCCAGCGCGGCGGCCATGTCCGACAGCTGCATCGCGCCGATCTGCTTGGATGAGCTTTTGAGCGCGTGGACTTCGACCGTGTAGGTCTCCCAGTCCCCGGAATCGAAATGCGCCTGTATGGATGCCGCCTTGGACGGGATGAGCTTGTAGTATTCCTTGAGTATCTTGATGAATATTTTCTCGCTGCCGACGAGCTTTATCGCAGAGGCCGTGTCCAGGTCAACGAGCGTTGGGTCCAGCAGGGGAGGGTTCTCCTTTTCCTGAGGCTGCGTCGCCTCCTTTTCGTCCACGGAGACCTTCTTGAGCTTGTCCTTGGGCAGCCACTGCTTCATCTTGGAAATCAGGACGCGGACTTCGATGGGTTTTGCGATGAAGTCGTCCATGCCCGCATTCATGAACATCTCCTTCGCGCTCCCAACCGCATTCGCCGTCAGTGCGATAATCGGGATGTCCTTGTATTCGGGAAGCTCCTCCCTGATTTTCTGCGTCGCCTCTATGCCGTCCATCTCCGGCATCATGTGGTCCATCAGCACGATGTCGTACTTCCGTTCCCTGGCCTTCTGCAGGGCCTCCTTGCCGCTCGTTGCGGTGTCGGTCTTGACCTTGAGCGGTTCAAGCAGTCCTTCCGCAACGGTCAGGTTGACGGTATTGTCGTCCACGATGAGGATGCGTGCGTCCGGGGCTGTGAAGTCCGCGTCGCCATCATGGTCTATCGTCCCCGCGAAGGAAACCTTCTCCTTGTTGTAGATCATCGAAAGGTTCATGCAGGACAGGGGCTTCTTGACGATGCGGAGGTTGGGGATGTCCAGGCGGGTCTCGGACACGAAGTCCGCGATGAACACCGACGTGACTTCCGGGTGGGCAGCGATGAAAGCCTTTGCCTTGTCGTCCTGTATAAGCTTCTCTCCGAAGAAGGCAAAGAATTCCGCGTCCTCGCCGTACTTGATCTTGACGGCACTCAGATAGTTTTCCAGGTTCAGCGGCTTGGGCGAGTTCATCGCCGGTATGCCCAGCCGCTTGCTGTCGCGCAGGAAGGGGTCGATGTGGTTCTTGTTGGTGAACAGGCCCAAGGCGACCTTGCCCCTGGTCTCCTTGATCCGCATGGCAGGCTCCCAGTTTGCAACGGTCTGCGGGATGGAGAAGGAGAAGGTGCTGCCCTTGCCGTACTCGCTCTGGACGCTGATGCTGCCGTTCATCAGGTAGACCAGCCGCTGCGATATCGTAAGGCCTAGGCCCGTTCCCTCGACGTTGCGGTTGCGCTTGCTGTCAACCTGCTGGAAAGACTCGAAGATTTTGGAAAGGTCCTCTTCCTTTATGCCGATGCCGGTGTCGGTAACGGCTATCTTGAGCATAATGCGCTCGTCGTCAAGCTTCTCGAAGTCCACGCTGATGCGGACGTAGCCTTGGTTGGTGAATTTGACCGCATTGTTCGCGAGGTTTATCAGTATCTGCCGGATTCGGATGTTGTCGCCGAAAAGCAGGACGGGAAGGCCGGGGGCTATGTCCAGGTCAAAGGACACGTCCTTGTCCACGAGCCGGGTCATGATGATGTTGGATACGTCGTTGAACAGGGACATGGAGTCGTATTCCGCCGGGATGACGTCCATCTTGCCGGATTCGATCTTGGAGAAGTCAAGGATGTCGTTGATTATCGAAAGGAGGGCGCGGCCACTTGACTTTATCTGCTTGATGTATGAGCGGGCCGCGTCGGGGATGTCCTCCCGCAGGGCCATTTCCGCCATGCCGATGACGGCGTTCATCGGCGTACGGATCTCGTGGCTCATGTTGGCGAGGAAGTCCGTCTTCATCTGGGCGGCCTTCTCTATCTCTTTTGACGCCTTCTCTATGGCGTCGGCGGACTTTATCGCGTTGTATTTGCCCAAGGCCATGTCGGAGATGACGGAAGAAATCGTGTAGAGGAACTGGGTCGCGCTGTTGATCCGCTTCTGGGAGACGACCTTGATTTTCTGGGCCGCCGCCCAGTACTCGTCGAAGTCCACGTGGATGGCGTCAGCGACCTTCTTGACGGTCTCCTTGTTTGGGGGGAAGGTCAGCACCTGGCCGCCGGTGAAGGAACCGATGATCTTGCCGTCCGCGACGATGGGGGCAGTGAAGTCGATGAGTCCGGAATGGCAGGTATAGAAGGTGGGTTTGCCCGTGTCGTGGGTCATCAGCGCGCCGTACTTGTCGCACTGCTCGCAACGTGCCTTGCCCCGTTTGGTCTGGCGGGTGTACTTCCAGCAGTAGTCGCTGTAGTTTGTCGGCTTTGTGACCGGATGGCCGTCCGCATCGGTTATGACTGCCGCCATACCGACCATGTTGGAGAAGGCATCCTGGATTTTCTGAAGGACATCGACGCTTATCAAATCCGTGATATAGGGCATTTCTTCCATAAAACCCATTATATCACGTTTTTATCAGTCTACAAGGAATATTTTTTACACTACACTTTTGTGCAGGACTTCATGAACCTTTTCCAAGAGCTTTTCCTTGGAGACGGGCTTGACCAGATAGCCCTGGGGTTTCGTCTTGAGAATTTCCATAACGGTCTTTGTGTCCGCCGCCCCTGTCAAGAAAATCGCCGATGCATTCGCAGCATAGGGCATCTTGCGGATGTTCAGCAGGACGGAATCTCCCTTTTCACCGGGCATCTCGAAGTCGATGATTATCAGGTCTACATGGTGCTGCTCCAAGTAGCGGTAGGCCAAAGCCCCGCCCCGGGCGAGGGAAACGTCGTATTCGTCCTTCAAGTATTCGCGAATGGTCTTGAGTACAAGGGGATCGTCGTCTATGATGATGATTTTTTTCTTCATTACGCTGTTGAGGAACGCATTTACGTCGTTCTGTTCGATGTTGCTGTCCATAAGAATTCCACCTCGCTGTATTTAGAGTTCCTTATTAGAATCCCTTATTAGAATCACGCCCCAATTATAACATGTTTTTACCGCAATGCAAGAGAAAAAACTGTTAGGACTGCGGGGCGGCGGACTGCTTGTCCCGGCAGTCGGCGCATGTCCCGTAAAATACCGTTCTGTAAGGATTTATTTCAAACCCATGGGCCTTTTCCATATGGTCCTTCACCTGGGATATTTCATCACAGTGCAGGTGGATGAGCTTGCCGCAGACTTCACAGCGACAGTGGAAGCAGCCGTTCTCCTCATGTTCGCCCCCGACGAATTCGAAGCATGCGGCGGAGTTTTCGCCCGTGAAGAACTTGTTGACGACTCCGCTGTCCACCAGCCGCTCCAGATGCCGGTAGACGGTTGCCTTTCCCATTCCCATATCCTTGAAATGATCCGAAAGCTCCAGTGCGGTGAAGTGTTTGTGTCCTGCCCGCCTCAAGTAGTCCAAAAGCAGGTCCTGCTGTTTCGTCTTGTATTCCATCGTCTTCCCCTAGTGGCCCGCCAGGCCAGACTGCCTTCTGCGCTCAAGCTTTCTGAGAATTTCCTCCGCCTCTTTTTCGTCGTCGGGATAGAGGTACCGGGCGACGACAGGTCGCAGCAGCAATGTGAGCATAAAGGAGATGAGCAGCTTTATGGAATCGACAACGATAAAGGGAAGAAATGCGACGTCAAGGATCTGGGAAAAGCTTTTTGGCTGACCCTGTGCCTCCATGCAGGCTGAAAACCAAGGAATGCCGACCGCATACTGCAGGGCATAGGCCAGAAAGACTGCGACAACGGCCCTAACCAAGAAGGCTGTGTTTTTTTTCTCTTTTTTCAAGGGGGAGCCAAGTATGAGTCCGCCCACGAAGGCCCCCACGAAATATCCAATCAGATAGCCGCCCGTGTGGCCCTGTATGACTGCAAGTCCCCCCTGCATCCCGGAGAATATGGGAATCCCGGCAAGTCCCAGGACCAGGAAGAGTCCTACTGCCCCCGCTCCCTGCAGGCCACCCAACACCAGTCCCGAAAGGGCCGCGAACATGTTCTGCACGGTCATGGGCACGCCTCCCGGCAGGGGGTGGGACATGAAGCTGCCTGCGCACATCAAGCCTGCAAAGAGGACTGTGAAGCCGCTCCTGAGGAGCTTGGTCTTCCTCGCCGTTTCCATCGCCTATCTTTTTGAATAGTTCTTTTCAATCCACGTGCGGTATTCTCCTGACAAGATGTGGTCCATCCATTCTTTGTGGGAAAGATACCATCCGACGGTCATCTCAAGCCCCTGTTCAAAAGTCATCTGCCTCTGCCAGCCCAGCTCGCCCTTTATCTTGGAGCAGTCTATGGCATAGCGGGCATCGTGGCCCGGCCTGTCTTTCACATGGGTTATGGTTGCCTCTACAGCGGAAACGTCCTTGTTTAGCTTTGTCGCTGCAAGCTCTATGAGTTTTTTGAGAAGCTTTATGTTCTGCCACTCGTTCTCGCCGCCAATGTTGTACTTTTCACCGGTCCTGCCGTCCTTGACAATCTGCCAGACCGCACGGTTGTGGTCCTCGACGTAAATCCAGTCGCGGATGTTCTTTCCCTCGCCGTAGACGGGCAGGGCCTTGCCGTCGCGGATGTTCGTCACCATCAGCGGAATGAGCTTTTCGGGAAACTGGTAGGGCCCGTAGTTGTTCGTACAGTTGGAAAGCGTGACGGGCAGTCCAAAAGTGTGGAAATAGGCCATCGCTATGTGGTCACTGGAAGCCTTGCTTGCAGAGTAGGGTGAGCGTGGATCATAGGGGGTGTCCTCGCGGAAAAAGCCCGTGTCCCCAAGGGAACCGTAAACCTCGTCGGTCGAGATATGGTGGAAGAGCACGTCGTCCCTCTTCTTGTCCAGCGAGCAGCCCCAGTAGTTCCTCGCCACGTCCAGCAGCGTGTAGGTTCCAACCACATTCGTCTGGATGAATGCGCCCGGCCCAAGGACGGACCGGTCCACATGGCTTTCTGCCGCAAAGTGGATGACCGTGTCTATTTCGTACTGCTTGAAGACCCGCTCCATCTCGGCCCTGTCGGTGATATCGGCCCGTTCAAAAAAATAGCGGCTGCCACCGTATGCCTTTTCCACGTCATCCAGATTTTCCGTGTTGCCTGCGTATGTCAGGCTGTCCACGTTCACAACCCGGCCCGTGAAGGCAGCATCCTTGAACGCTTCGGATTCCGAGGCGCTCATGTTGAACAGGTACCGTATGAAGTTGCTTCCGATAAAGCCGCAGCCTCCGGTCACAAGTATATTCTTTAGCAATCTCTTTGACATAGTTTTCTCCTACAGAGGTTTGAACCTTTCAGACTTGATGAATTTCTCCAACGCATTTTCCCAGGTCGGCAGCTTGATGTGCAGTGCCGACTGGAGCTTCGTCTTGCTGAGGACCGACCAGGCAGGCCGCTTTGCCTTTTGAGGAAATTCTTCGCTCGTGCATGCAGAAAGCTCACAGGTGTTCTGTATGCGGCCATATTTCCGTCCGTATTCGTATATCTTCCCTGCGAACTCGAACCAGCTGGCCTGACCTTCGTCTGTACAATTGTAAACGCCATATGGAATGGCGGCGTTCTTCCCGAACAGGCTGTGGGCATTGTCCGAGGAATTGATTATCTTTACGATGACATCCGCCAGTGTGGTCGCACAGGTTGGGGTCCCCCGCTGGTCGTCCACGACCTTCAGGGATGATTTGCCGTTCATCAGCTCCGTCATCTTGTAGACGAAGTTCGCACCGCAGAATCCGTAAAGCCATGCCGTCCTGAGGATGTAGTACTGGGTCATCTCCTTTTGTATGGCATCCTCGCCTTCGGACTTGGTAAGTCCGTATACGCTCTGCGGATTCTTCTTCGCTTCGTCATCATAGGGAACTTTTTCCGCATTTTCCCCATCAAACACATAGTCTGTGGAAATATGAATGAGCTTGGCCCCTATGTGGCGGGCCGTCCGCGCGATATTCTGCGGTCCCAGCGCATTCACCTTACGGGCAATCTCAAGATTGTCCTCGGCCTTGTCAACCGCAGTGTATGCGGCGCAGTTGACCACCCACGTTATCTTGGCTGGCGGTGCCCCCTTGCTGACTGCATTTCCAGTCCTTCCTGCGCTGACGTCATGGGAAGACGCAAAGGTCTCCAAGGCTTCGGGCGACGTTATGTCCACCTCGGCATCGGTTCCCACCCATTGCATTTTATTCTGGTCAAAAAGCCTGGAAAGCTCCTTTCCCAGCATTCCGTTCTTTCCGATAAGCCAAATCATCTGTTCTGCATCCCCCTCTATTTTCCCATCCAGTGTGCATGTATATCAAAATAGGAAGCGTCCCTGTCGAACGACGGGTGTTTTTTGTCCTTTTCCGAAAGCAGGGGCGGCTCTCCTTCAAGATACTTTTCCCAGTCTATTCCAATCTCCGGGTCGTTCCACATGAGCCCCCCTTCGTCTTCCGGATGGTAGAAGTCCGTACACTTGTATGAAAAGACTGCCTCGTCCGACATCACGCAGAAGCCGTGTGCGAATCCTGCCGGTATGAAAAAGGCATTGTGCCTCTCGCCATCCAGGACGACACCGTAGTGGGATCCGAAGCTTGCGGACCCCTTGCGCAGGTCCACCGCAACGTCATAGACCCTACCGGAGATTACGCTGACCAACTTTGCCTGGGAGTGCTGCTTCTGGAAGTGGAGGCCGCGCAGTACCCCCTTGGAGCTGGAGGATATGTTGTCTTGGACGAATTCAGCCGGAATCCCTGCCGCCTCAAAGTCCCTCCTGCTGTAGCTTTCCAAAAAGAACCCCCTTTTGTCGCCAAAGACAGTGGGAACAACTTCATAAAGCCCTTCTATACCCGTCTTTATGAATTCAAAAGCCATTTCTAACCCCTCTGCTCCGCGATGTAGCGAAGGTACTCACCGTAACTGGTCTTGTAGCCTGCAGCCAGCTTGAGCAGATCGTCCTTGGAAATCCATCCGTTTGAAAATGCTATTTCCTCGATGCAACTGACATACATTCCCTGCCGCTTCTGTATCGTGGCAATGAAGTTTGATGCTTCCAGAAGACCGTCGTAAGTTCCCGTGTCCAGCCAGGCCATGCCGCGCCCCAGAAGCTCCACGTTCAGGCTGCCCGAAGCCAGGTAGCTGTTGTTCAAGTCCGTTATCTCTATCTCGCCACGGGCGGAAGGCTTGACGGCCTTTGCTTTTTCAACGACGGAAGCATCATAAAAATATAGTCCGGGGACGGCATAGTTGGACTTCGGCTTCGAAGGCTTCTCCTCGATCCCCAAGACCCTGCCGTCCTTGGAGAATTCGACCACGCCGTAGGCGGTCGGATCCTTGACGTAGTAGCCGAAAATCACCGCCCCGCCGTCTTTCGCTATCTTTTCCGAAGCCCGCTTGAGCGTGCTGGTGAATGATTGTCCATAAAATACGTTGTCCCCCAGGATGAGTGACACGGAATCCCCTGCAATGAACTTTTCACCTACGATGAAGGCATCTGCCAGGCCCCGGGGCTTGTCCTGGACGGCATACTCGATCCTCATTCCTAAAAATGAACCGTCGCCCAAAAGTTCCTTGAAAAGATTTATGTCTCGGGGTGTTGAAATCACCAGTACTTCCCTGATGCCCGACAGCATGAGGACGCTCAGTGGGTAGTAGACCATGGGTTTGTCGTAGAGTGGAAGAATCTGCTTGGATACCGACTTTGTGATGGGGTAGAGCCTCGTTCCTGAGCCTCCAGCCAAAATTATACCTTTCATATCATTTCGATGATAGCACAGATGCTTTTCTTTTTCAAGAATATTGTGGCATGGCCGTTTCAAGCCGTGCCCGTGGATGCGGCAGCCTTGTGGCGTCCCAATTGCTGCAAATGGCGGCTGGATGGCTTTTCCAGTGCTGCCAAACGGCGGACGAAAGGAGGAGGCCCTGTAAACATACTGGAAATAAAATCCTTTATGCGGTATAATTTGCCTGCTTTATGAGAGAAGTGATAGACAGGTCCGTTTACAGCCGTATTTATATAGGCAAGCTGGGGGAATTGACCCTGAAAGGCAGCAATGAACATTTCTTTGAGTGGCAGCTTATGACCAATATGCGCTTGGCCTTGGAGGGTGTTGAGGCAAAGCTCTATACGCGCAGCGGCCGCCTCTATGTATTCTGTACCCCCGAATCAAGCGCCGGCGTGGAATATGCCCTTTCGCACATCCTGGGAATTACGGGATGGGCCGCGGTTTCCGCCACGGGGAAGGACATCGGCGCCATCTCGCAGGCTGTGCTTGACGTCGCCCGTCAGGAAGCCGCCCGGGGGGCAAAAAGCTTCAAGATAGAGGCCAAGCGGGAGGACAAGTCCTTCCCGATGAATTCATACGAAATTGCATCCCACGTCGCCGGCCCCGTCTTTGACACAGGCATTCTTTCCGTCGATGTCCATACGCCCGACATCGTCATCAAAGTAGAAGTGCGCGACGACTGCTATGTGTATGCAGAGCCTCGTGGAAACGGGGGGCGCTACGGAATGTCGGGACGCCGGGGCCTGCCCGTCGGTGTAAGCGGCAAGGGACTGCTCCTTCTGTCGGGAGGGATAGACAGTCCCGTCGCCGGCTACCGCATGATGAGGCGGGGCATGAAGGTCGAATGCGCCTACTTCCATTCCTATCCATACACCTCTAAGGAAGCCGAGGACAAGGTCCATACGTTGGCACGGATCATAGCCGACTACGGGGTGGATACCCACCTGAACATCATTCCTTTCACAGATGTACAGATGAAGATAAAGTCCGCCGCACCCAAGGAGTACACCACGCTCATGCTCCGCATCTGCATGATGAAGGCGGCAAATTTGCTCGCAGAACGCATCAGCGCCAACTGCATCATCACCGGAGAAAGCCTGGGCCAGGTGGCCAGCCAGACGGCAGAGAACCTGGCCGTCACGGAAAGCTTTGCCGAACGTCCCGTCTACAGGCCCCTCATCGGGATGGACAAAGAGGAAATCACTGCGACTGCCCTCGAGATAGGCAGCTACGAAACATCCATACTTCCGTACGAAGACTGCTGCGTGCTTTTCACCCCCCGCCATCCCGTCCTGAAGGCAAAGCTGGACGACGCGAGGGAAATATACCGGCGGCTTGAGATAGACCAGCTCGTGCAGAAGGCTTTTGACGACAGAAGGATCTTCAGGTACTCGCTCCGCGACACGTTGGGTTCTCGCTATGCAACGAGACCTTTCACCGCCCAGGACGGAGAGTGCCGGGGCAGGCTTCATGGCGAATGAGCTGGTACAGAAGCCCGTCTTTTTTTTCCTGCTGCTCCTGCTGTCCCTTTCATCCTGTTCCAAGAAAGCCGAGTCAGGCAGAAAACGGTCCTTCCTGAAAGACCGGGCACGGATCATGGAAGGCAGGACGGAATGGTCCGACGATGTTTCTACCTCTGGCGATGTGCTGCTGCCCTCTGAAAGCATGGCTCCGGATCTGGTGGAGCTGCCGCTGGCCCACATCATGACCTTCCAGTCAAGGGGTGGCGGCAGGAACTATCCCTATCTGGACGGATTTGCAAGCTTGGACACGGGCGCATACAGCGATGCCTCCATGTCGGCCCTGGACGGATTTTGCCGTGCGCTGGAGGCGGGACGGGGCGAAGAATCGTTTATGGACAAGGGTTTCCTGTACAGCCTTGCCCTGTTCAAATATACGCTTGGACAAAGGACAGGCGGGAAGGGGACGGTCAAGGTCCTTTCCCACGTGATTGGAATGCCCCTGTTCCCCGAAGGCAAATCCGACAGCCTGCAGTGTCCGGTCCGCCTGTCCCTTTCAGACGGAAGCCTGTGCGACATATACGTGTACCTTGTGAAGTCCGCCGCGGACTGGAAGGTGAACCAGATAGACTTTATGAAAAAAACTGTGGAGGACGGGGCATGAGCACTGTCGGCGAGCTGAACGAAATGGAAAGGAACATGGTCCTGCAATACGTGAAGTCGCAGGATCCCCAGATGACGGTTGCCCTTGAATCCGGTGGAACGCAGGACGGAACGGGACCGTCGTTTCCCATCGGCATCCCCTGCGATAAGCTTTCCGTCTATCCAAACGGCGTGTTCGTCTTTGACTATTCCATCCGGGCAATAGAGCCGCTGGTTGAAAAGACCGTCCGGGTCCAGTTCTATTACAACCACGTGGGGCTGAACTTCGTCAGCCGGGTGCAGAGGACCCAGCAGGGCTATGCCGTCGTGGTTCCTCTGAAGCTGCAGCGAATCGGGGAAATCCGCTCATATTCCAAGGACGACTTCAAGGCAGTGCTGTCCTATGCCGTCAAAGGACAGAAGTCGGTGGAACTTCCCTGCCTGCCCGACAGGGAATTCGACCTTTTTTCCCGGCCCAGCTGGAAGTCGGTGGAACCGTACATACAGTCGTCCGTGCAGCAGTATTACGAACGCTTTTCGTATGACCTGGGGAAACAGGATGAGGACATCTCCTACTTGATTTCCGTCTGCCGCTACATTACGAGGCCCCAGGAGACGGAGGCCGTCGAAGGAACTGCGAAACCCTACGACATAATCTACATCGATACGACACGTGTCATTTTGGGGAGCCGGCGGGGAGAATCTTCCCCCCTCAAGCTGTTGTCCAACTACGGTATCCAGATGGAATTTGGCGTTTTCGCGACCGATTTTTTCAAGCGGGTCATCAAGGCCTCTGTCACCGTGGGCGACATATTTTCAGGAAAGAACGGCCAGAAGTGTTTTTCATGCTCGTTTAACGGTATGAAGGCTGAAGACGAACGCTTCCTGTATGAAAAGTTCAGTGGCCAGAAGCTGACGGGAAGGTAAAATCTATGGAAGCAGAGAAACAAAGGGTCTTTTATGCCGATGTGCTGAGGGTGCTTGCGGCATTTGCAGTGGTGGTCCTGCATGTGGCAGGCGACGGGTGGAAGAACACTGCCGTCGGAAGCATGGACTGGCATATCTACAATCTGTATGGATCGCTCGTGCGGTGGGCTGTTCCCATCTTTGTCATGCTCAGCGGGATGTTCCTGCTGGATCCCGGCAAAGAGCTTGACACAGGAAAAATCTACAGGAAGTACATACTGAGGGTCCTCATTGCCATTGTCGTCTGGGGGCTGTTCTATCGGTGTACGGACATCGCAATCAGCAGGTATATACGGCATAAGGACATATCGAGGAACGCGGCAATCGTGGAGCTCCTTGAAATTCCTTTTGGGACTGCCTGGTTCCACCTTTGGTACCTGTATATGATAGTCGGCCTGTACGTCATGACCCCCATCTACCGGGTTTTCACGAGGACTGCCAGCCAGAAGGAATGCCGCTACCTCCTGGCCGTCTTTGCCCTGTTCGGAATCTGCCTGCCGTTATTGAAAAAGGGCCTGATCTGCATACATCCCCGCCTGGAGCTCAACCTCACCGTAGCCGAAACCGTCAACTACACGGGATATTTCTTTGCAGGCTACTGTTTTTCAAAAGCATCCCTTTCAAAGCGTCAAAAAGGAATTGTCTATGCGGTGGGAATCCTGTCTTTTTTCATCATGGCAGTGGGAACCGCATTCCTTTCCATACGGGGTGGTGAGAACACGGAAGTTCTGTATGAAAACCTGTCGCCGGTCACGATGCTGGAGACCGTCATGGTGTTCATCCTCGTGAAGTCCCTCTGTGGACGGACCTCCACCGGAAGGCCGTCCGCAACAAATACCACGAGGCTCATATCGAACATCAGTTCCTGTACGTTTGGAATCTATTTGCTGCATGCCTTTGTGCTCAGGGTGTACATCATGGCAGGGGTTACGAAACTGTTCTTCAGCCCCTGGCTTTCTGTTCCCCTGGTTTCCCTGCTGATTTTTTCAGTTTCCCTGTCAATCACGTATCTCCTGCGGAAGATTCCCGTCTGCAGGTGGTTCATGTAGGGAGCTCGTTTCACAGCTCGCTTTCTTTTGAAACTGCCTCTCCGCTTTCTTCCTGCTGCTTGCCAAGTTTTCCCGGGTTGCCGCCAATCATGATGGCGACAGGCCGCAGGGACTCCACGTTCTCGCAGATAATCTTGATTATCACGGTCATGGGGACGGCGAGGATCATCCCGACGAAACCCCAGATGTAGCCCCAGAGCGAGAGTGAGACCAGGATGATGAAGGGCGACAGGCCCAGGTCGCGGCCTTCCCATCTCGGCTCCACGAAGTTGCCCAAAATCATGTTCACGGACAGAACCATGACGAAGACGTAAACCACGTGCCCGATCCTCGGGTAGAACTGGAGCAGGGCAAAAAGGCCGGTGACCAGGCAGGAGATGATCGAGCCGAAATTGGGGATGAAG